>DATAJN010000436.1:0-4716 GCA_036262105.1 Ilumatobacteraceae bacterium | reverse complement strand
GTAGAGACCTCCGGCGATCTGACCGGCGAAGGCGAAGTAGCTGTTGGCGTCGCTCCCGGGGATTCGGCACTCGACACGACAGCCCTTGCCGTGCCCCACCTTGCGAAACCCGAGCGTGCGGTTGTCGATGCCCCAGCCGATTCCCGTCGGGGCCCATGACCCGGGTTGGAACCGCTTGTAGCTGTTCACCGTCGGTGCCCACAAGAGGCTGAACTCCTGGGCTGTGGCGATCAGGCCGGCGAGGTAGTGACGGAAGGTCTCGCTCATGCCGTGCGGATCGTGGTGATCTTCGAATGCCGGCTTCTTGCCATCGAGCGACCACAGACTGGAGTGCACGTGGCACGACGACCCGGTGTCGCTGAAGTCGTACTTGGCCATGAAGCTGACCGAGCGCCCGTTGAAATGAGCGATCTCCTTCGCCGCCGTCTTGTACACGCTGTTGCGGTCGGCCATCTCCACCGCCGTGGTGTAGTCGAGGTTCATCTCGTGCTGGCCGCGGCCGGCCTCGCCTTTCGAGAACTCCACGGGCACGCCGGCCGCCTCGAGTCCTCGACGAATCGCGCCGAGGATGTATTCATCCTTCGTCGTCTGCAGGATGTGATAATCCTCGAGCCACGGCGAGTGCGGTCGCAGCTGGCGATAGCCCTTGGCGTACGCCTCGTCATAGGTTTCCTGGAACAGGTAGAACTCGATCTCGCTGGCCACCATCGGCAAGAACCCCAACGCCGCCGCCGCCTCCTCCTGGCGACGCAGCACCGTGCGCGGCGCGACTTCGATCAGCTCGCCCGATTCCACGTCGAACAGGTCACACATGATCATGACGGTCTTGTCGACCCAGGGAATGCGGCGCACCGTCTTCCAGTCGGCGCGGGCCAGCATGTCGCCGTAGCCCTGTTCGTAGCTGGCGAAGTGATATCCCGGCACCGGGTTGTTGTCCATGTCGCAAGCGATCAGGTAGTCGCAGTTCTCCGTGCCGGCCTCGGCCACCGATTCGAGGAAGAAGCGACCCGTCGTTCGCTTTCCCGTCAGCCGGCCCTGCAGGTCGGGGAAGACCATCAGCACGGTGTCGATCTCACCGTCGCGGATGTCACGTTCGAGTTGCTCACGACTCACGTCAGTTCGTCCGGTCATGGCGCTGCACTGTAGTTACGATCGGATGATGCCCCGAGACGGAGACCCGACGATCGCCCAACACATCCTCAATGGCATGAGGGCAACGGGAATCCGACAACTGTTCTGCTTACCCGGAGTGCAGAACGACCCGTTCTTCGACGCGGTCGTCGACGCCCGAGATTGGTTGCAGGTCATTGTGACCCGCCATGAGCAGGGTTGTGCCTACATGGCGATGGGCGCCGCCCAGGCAACGGGCCGTCCGACGGCGATGTGCGTCGTGCCGGGGCCGGGGTTGCTCAACGCATCGGCCGGGTTGTCGAGCGCGTGCGGGGGCGGTGCACGCGTGCTGGCGATCGTCGGCCAGATCCACTCGCCCATGCTCGGCAAGGGCTTTCGGGTGTTGCACGAGCTCGACGATCAGCCGGCGGTGCTCCGCCAGGTGACCAAGCATGCGGCGATCGTCCGCGAGGTCGACACGGCAGCCACACAGATCCAGCAGGCGTTCCACGAGCTCGTCTCGGGCACGCCACGACCGGTCGCCATCGAGGTACCGGCCGACCTGTGGGCCAAGCCGGCGCCCGGCGCGGTCTCGGGCGGTGTGCGCACGATGCCAACGGTCGACCTCGCCGCTGTCGACGCCGCGGCCGCCAAGCTGCGTGCCGCGACCAACCCGCTGATCTGGGTCGGTACCGGGGCACAGGATGCATCTCCCGCGGTACGCCGGCTCGCCGATCTGGTGCAGGCACCCGTGTCGACACGACGAATGGGCCATGGAGTGATGGACGAGACCGATGTGCTGTTCGCGCCGATGGGCCTCGCCCATCGCATGTGGGCCGAGGTCGATCTCGTGCTGGGAATCGGCTCGCGCATCGAGTTTCCTCTGCTGCAGTGGGGAACGACCGGGCTCAACCTGATCCAGATCAACACCGACGTCGACGAGCTCGACCGTCACGGGATCGGTGCGCTGGGCATCCACGGTGACGCAGCGGAGGTCGTGCCGTTGCTGCTCGATCGCCTCGCCGACCTGCAGCGCCTTGATCGTCGCCCGACCCTCGCCGCGCAACGGGCTGCGTTCTACAACGACATCGCCCACCTCGAACCGCAGCTCTCGTATCTCGCGGCGATCAGCGATGCCTTGCCCGACGACGCGATCCTGGTCGAGGACGCGACGCAGATGACGTTCGTCGCCCACTTCGCGTATCAGTTCCGCCATCCACGGACGTACCTGTCGACCGGGTTCGCCGGCACTCTAGGGTCGGGTACCGCAGTCGGTATCGGTGCCAAGGCGGGCGCACCCGATCGCACGGTCGTGACCATCACCGGCGACGGTGGCTTTCTCTTCACCGCTACCGAGCTGGCCACCGCTGTGCAGCATCACATCTCGGCCATCACCGTCGTCTTCAACGACAACGCCTACGGCAACGTGCGCCGCATCCAGCAGGAGCGGTTCGGGGTCGAGCGGACGATCGCCTCGACGCTGGTCAATCCCGACATCGTCGCGTTCGCCGAAAGCTTCGGATGTCTCGGTCTGCGCGCCCACGATCCACACGAGCTCGGCGATGCACTCCGTACGGCGATGGCCCACGACGCACCGGTCGTGATCGAGGTGCCGGTCGGCGAGGTGCCGTCACCGTGGCCGTTCATCGTGATGCCGCGCGTGCGCTAACCAACGGATTCGTGCGCATCGTCGGCGAGTGAGAGGAAGCTCTCGTCCTCCTGGCCGAAGTGCAGCTCGAGGAGTGCATACAGGCCATAGAGAAGTCGCTGCAGTTCTTGCACGTCCGTTCGTGTGGGTGTGCTCGCGCCGACCCGGTCGACGACGATGCCGAGCTGTGTTGTGAGCTTGGCGATCTCCGCGTGAGCCCGGCTCATGGTGCCCGTTGGGTCGGTTCCGCCGAGCACGCCGGCGATGACCGGGTAGAGCAAGCGGTCTTCCTCCTTTTCGTGAGGACCAATCTCGTCGACCAGGAGTCGATATGCGACATGCACCGCATCCATCGCCCCCGCCCCGTTGTCCAGTCCAAGACGAGCCGCGGCCGCGCTCAACAAGGCCACGTCGGGACGAAGGGTGCGATGCTCCAGTGCGAACCGTTGCGCCATCGCGGTTCCGGAGTCGTCGAGGCTCAGGTCCTCGCGACCCCCGCCGAGGGCACGGAGCGCGTTGAGGATCACGGCAACGTCGATGACCTCCTGCAACAGTGCACCTGCTGTCGGTGGAAGCATGCCGAGAGCCGCGGCGCCCATCGCCAGGAGCGACAGGATCATCCCCGTCATCACACTCTGCAACGCGATGGAGCGAGCGCGGCGAGCGATCAGATGCGCCTCACCGAGACGATCGAGCCGGTCGACCGTCAACACGACATCGGCGGTTTCCGAAGACGCGGTCGAGCCGCGGGCACCAATCGCAACGCCCACCGTGGCAGCAGCAAGCGCCGGCGCATCGTTGATCCCGTCACCGACCATGATCGTCGATCCGTGAGCGGTTTCCCGGCGGACGACCTCGACCTTGTCGGCCGGGGACTGCTGCGCGGCGATCTCGTCGACTCCCAGCATCGCTCCAACGGATGCCGCAACCTCCGGACGGTCGCCGGTCACCATCACCACCCGACGAATCCCGCGCCGGCGCAGGTTTCGAATGGTCCGGGCTGCGTCGGGTCGGATCGGGTCGCTGAGGATCAGCGCACCAGCCGGCGATTCGTCGATGCTGACGAAGACACACACGGCGCCCTCGAACTCAGCCAGGGATCGGGCCCGAACGACCCAATCTTCATCGCCGGTGACGCCCGCCCATGCACCGTTGCCAACGTGCACTCGCCGCCCGGACACCAGCCCACCGGCGCCGGCACCTGGCTGTTCGGATGCATCGGTTGGCACGACCAGTTCGAGCCCTCGCCGATGAGCGCTCCGAACGATCGCCGTGGCCAAGACATGCGGCGAGATCTGATCGAGGGAGGCGGCGAATCGAAGCACCTCAGTCGCATCGAAGTCGTCGGTCGTGACGATCTCGACGATCGTCGGTCGTCCAGCGGTGAGCGTGCCGGTCTTGTCGAACAACAAGACGTCGGCCACTGCGAGTGCCTCGAGTGCGCCACCACCCTTCACGACCACGCCCCGACGGGCACATCGCGAGAGCCCGGCCACGATCGCAACCGGTGCGGCGAGGATCAACGGGCAGGGAGTTGCGACGACCAGCACGGCGACTGCTCGCACGGCATCGCCGGAGATCAGCCATGCCAGACCGGCTGCAGCGAACGACACGAAGAGAAACCCCAGCGCGAATCGGTCAGCGAGCCGCACGAACGGCGACGTCGACGCCGACGCCTGTTCGACCAGACGGACGATCCCTGCAAACGTGGAATCGGCGACGTTCGTGATCGCGACGATGTCGAACGGCCCTCCGGCGTTCACCGCCCCACTTCTGACGATGTCATCGGCTTCGCGCTGTACCGGCAACGATTCGCCGGTCAAGGCGCTCTCGTCGATCACAGCAGCTGCTCCGCGAACGGTCCCGTCGACGGGCACGACCTCGCCAGGCTGCACCAGTAGGACGTCGCCGACAGCGACAGCGTCGAGTGGGCAATTGATCAGCTGTTGTTGCTCGTA
>DATAJN010000435.1:0-10475 GCA_036262105.1 Ilumatobacteraceae bacterium | reverse complement strand
AGCTTGCAGCGACCCGCGGCCCAGCGACGGTGTGGCCCGATGTCGCCCTCGATCGACGCGGGCTTGGCCGGTGGCATGATCCGGGCACCGAACGATTTGAGACCGGCAGAAACAGCCTTCAGTTGTTCCCACGCCTGTCGCGGATGAAGGCGGGGGAACGGCCCGGTGAGGAGCTCACGAGCCTGGTGCGAGCCGATACGGCCGAGAGCTTGCAGGGTGAGCTGCAGGTCGGATGGCTCGGGCGCAGGAGTCCACGGTTCGCTTTCGCGGGCGGGTGCGAGTCGGTCGGCGTCGAGCAACACGGCCATCAGGTCGGTGCCGGAAATGCCGTCGACCATGCAGTGGTGAATCTTGGTGATCAGCGCCCAGCGGTCGTCGGGCAGACCCTCGATCATCCACACTTCCCACAGCGGACGATGTCGGTCGAGCTCCTGTGACATCAACCGACCCATCAAGTTCTCGAGGTCCTGCGCGGTTCCCGGCGGAGGGAGTGCCGAATGCCGGACGTGATAGTCGAGGTGGAAGTGCGGATCGTCGACCCACACCGGGTGTCCCAAACCGCCCGGCACGAACCGCACCTTCTGGCGGTACCTGTTCAGCAACGGCAGCCTGCTCTCGATCGAGGCGGTCAGCTCCTCCAGCGACGGCGACGGGCCGGCGAAGATCGAGCAAGAACCGATGTGCATGTGGCTGATGCCATCCTCCACGTGAAGAAAGAGGGCATCGAGTGGGCCCATTGGTTCTGTCATGACTTGTCTCCCACCGAGAGGACTTCGTCGAAACCTTCGCGCAGGCACGCCGTCAACACCTCCGGGTCGGGCACGGCCGACGCGTCGGAGTTGACCCCGATGCAGCAATGACCGACGTGAGACATGAGCGCCACGCTGAACGCCGACCCCGATGGTGGAGCAAAGGCGTACTCGCGAACCACCTCCGCACCCGCCAGGTAGGACCGATGCTTCAGACCGGGAACGTTCGTGGCCACGAAGTCGATCGCCTTCAGCATCGAGCCGAAGATGGAAGTCGTCGCCGACGCCGGCAACGAGTTGAGCGTGCCGGCGATGACGTCGGTGAGCGGCAACGAGGGCTCTGCGCGCCAGTTCCTGGCCAACTCTCCCAGCTGCCGCATCCGCTTCGCGGCGTCGACCGTTGCCACTGGCAGCGTGAATCGCGCAGGCGTGAACCGGTTGCTGCCTGATGGATCGTCCTTGCGGCGGAGGTTGATCGGCATCGTCACACGCAACGAATCCACCGGTGCGTCGTGGCGCTCGTGATAGCGCCGCATACCACCGGCCACACCGGCCAGGAACGCGTCGTTCAGCGAGCTGTCAGCTCGGTGCGCTGCTGCGAGCAACTCGTCGACGGAGACATCGAACGTGTCGAGCCGGCGCGACAGACCGCGCTTGGTCATGATCGGCGAGAGCGGCCTCGTCACCGGAGCCAAGAGCTTGCCGATCGAGCGAAGGTTTCGGGCGATGGTGATGACGGGCTCGCCGGGCGTCGTCGCCATCCTCGCGGCGACGCCGGGGAATGCCTGAGCGCTGCGCATCGATACCTTGGCAAGCCTGCGGACGTCGCCCGCGAACCATTCGGCGGCCGACGTGAGCCCGCTGACGTGCGGCGGCTGAGCTGTCTTGGTGTGGGCAGCCCGCTTGGCAGGGTTGCGCGCTTCGTCGAACAGCAGCTTGGCGAGTTTCACCCCGCCGACTCCGTCGGTGAAGGAATGGTGCACCTTCTGGATGAATGCTGCTCGGCCATCTTTCAAACCTTCGACGAGCAAGAACTCCCACAGCGGACGGTCCTTGTCGAAAGCGCCCGTCGCCATCTGTCCGGCAATGTCGAGCACCGACCGATAGTCGCCGGGTTCTGGCACCAGTGTGCGTCGCAGGTGGTAGTCGAGGTCGAAGTAGTCGTCGAGCTCCCAACGTGGCGGTCCGAGCCCGAACGGTGAAGCAACCACGCGTTGCCGAAGGCGGGGAATGAGCTCACACGTCTCGGCGATCCGCGCCCGGAGGCGTTGCCAGTCGGGACTGCGGTCGAGCATCGAGACGGCGACGATCGTGCTTCGGAGGCAGGGATCCCTCTCGATCGTCCACAGGAGGGCATCGGATGCGCTCATGCGGGAAGCGAATCGGGCGGGCGACTTGTCCTCAGCCGGGACGTCCACTCCCTTGAGGCGGTCTGAGCCCCCCGTTGCAAGGGTCTTCATGGGGCCTATCGTGGCGCTGAACGCCTGGGAACGACAGAGCCCAAAGACCCGGGACGAGGCTTTTCTTTCGGCGATCTCGAACTGCAGAGCGGTGCCGTCAGAGATGGGTTGCGGCGGCAGCGTGAACGGCGGCGACGATCGGCTCCCAGTCGGCCCCGGGGCGCCTGGTGACAGTGACGAAGTCGTTGACCCCGAAGACCGAGGCAACGCCGTCGATTGCCAAGACCTCGGCAGCGAAGGGATTGACCGCTTCTTCCGCCTTGGAGGCGTTGAACATGGCCTCGAGCTTCGTGTCGAGCGTGAACTTCATCGCGTCGGGATTCGGTGTCGAGCTCGGTGTCGCTGTTGCCACACCGTGATCGTATGCACTGCAGTCTCGTGCTAGACAAGTTGTCATGCGAGTGGCCCTCAGCACCGGTGGGGGCGATGCCCCGGGGATCAACGCCGTCATCCGCGCGGCGACGCTCGGCGCCACGCGGCTTGGCTGGGAGGTCGTGGGAATTCGCGATGGCTTCAACGGACTGATGTTCCCTGAGCTGTACAGAGACGGCGGGATCGTCAACTTCGACGCCAGCTCGGTGCGTGGCATCGGGTACCTCGGCGGCACCGTGCTGGGCAGCACCAACCGTGGCAACCCATGCCACTTCCCGATGCCACAACCCGACGGAAGCATCGTCTACGAAGATCGCACGGAGTACCTCGTCTCGCTGTTCCAACAGGCGGGCATCGATGCGTTGATCACGATCGGTGGCGACGGCTCGCTGACCATCGGTGACCGGTTGCGCAAGGCGGGTCTGCGCGTGATCGGCGTGCCCAAGACGATCGACAACGACCTCGACCGCACCGAGGTCACGTTCGGTTTCGATACCGCCGTGCTGATTGCCACGGAATCGATCGACCGCGTCTTCACAACGGCAACATCACACAGCAGAGTGTTCGTGATCGAAGTGATGGGGCGCTACGCGGGGTGGATTGCCCTCAACTCCGGTGTCGCCGCTGGAGCTCATGCGATCTTGATTCCGGAGATCCCATATCGCCTGGAACCCGTCGCCGAGATGATCAAGGCACGCGAGGGGCGCGGTTCCAACTTTGCCATCGTGGTCGTGGCTGAAGGTGCGATCCCCGTAGGTGGTGAGCGATCGGTTGTCGGCCAGGCGACTGGTCAAGCCGAGCGGCTGGGCGGCGTCGGCGAACATGTGGCCCGAGGGCTCACTGAGCTCACGGGCAAGGAAGCTCGAACGGTGGTTCTCGGGCACCTGTTGCGCGGTGGTGTGCCGACGGCACAGGATCGCCTGTTGGGCACGCGCTTCGGCGCGGCGGCGGCTCGTGCTCTGGGGCAGGGCCTGAACGGCGTGATGATCGCCGTTCACGAACTGCGCATGGAGTTCGTGCCTCTCTCCGACGCGATCGGCAGGATGCGGGGCGTACCCCTTGACTGCGACACCATGATCGCCGCCCGCGACGTCGGAATCAGCTTCGGCGACGACGGCTGACCTCACCCGAGCCTTGGCGGGGCATCCATGTCGATCGACGCGTGGATCATGATCGAACGGATGAGCTGAGCGCCGCCGCGAGCGAGTGGAACCAATGTTCGTGTTTGCCAGTTCGAATGGTGTGCTTGTCGGGCTGACAGTTGGAGTTGTCGATGGTTGGAACGCGAACTAGTCCTTGCCGGCTCCTCGCGGGTTCGGCTGTGGAACGTCAGCTCGTGGGGTTCTGCTCCGGGACCAACGTTCGTGTTCGCCAGCTCGAATGGTGTGCTTGTCGGGCTGACAGTTGGACCTGTCGATCGTTCGAAAACGAACCGATAGTCCGGGTGCTCCGCGCCAACGGAGACGAACCGGCGATATGGTCCCCGACCGCGACGTCCCTACCGCAACCCGAAAGGAACGTCGTGGAGAGTCGAGTTCGTCGAGCGCTCATCAGGATGATCGATCATGCGCTCGGCGATGATCCGAAGGCGGCGCTCATCGCCGCCCGTCAGTTGAAGGACGAGGTCGAGTGGTTGACGGAACGATCCGTCTCTGTGGCACGGCGCGAAGGGTACGACTGGGGACAGATCAGCCGGCTGCTCGGCATCTCCCGCCAATGGGCACGGGAACGGTTCAAGAACGCGCCGCCGAGAATGCCGCCTCATGTCGTCGAGAGAAACAGGTACCTTGCGGAACAGCGCGAGGGAGAACGCTTGCTCAAGCGCCTCGATTCGAAGGCGGCGCGGCGTTCTCGGAGCAGCGACGATGGTGACGACGACGATTTGGTGGCTTGGTGAGCCGTGTGACCCAGGTGCTTCAGCGACCAGTGGTTGCCGAGCGACGACCCCCGGAGCCTCGCCCGTTGCCACGAGGATGACCTGCAGGTGATCCGGGTCGTCCGCCGCTCTGCGTTCGGCGTCGACCTGGTTGAGAGGGTCGCTGGCGCGGAGCATTGACGGAGTCATCTGCCGTCTGCGGACGAGCCGCGACCTTCGGCGCGGCCGGCCCACTCAGCTCACCGAGCAGGGGGTGGGCCGAGTTGACGTTCGTCACCGTCGGCGTGATCCCGGCGGCGCGGGCGAGCGAGCGCACGTCCCCGGTCTGGTCAGGAGTCATCACGGTCACCACGATGCCTTCGGCCCCGGCTCTCGCGGTGCGGCCTGAGCGATGGAGGAACGACTTGTGCTCGGCAGGGGGATCGACGTGAACAACAAGGGCGATGTCGTCGACGTGTATCCCCCGGGCAGCGATGTCGGTGGCCACCAACACCCGGACGCGACCATTGCTGAAGTCGGCGAGGTTGCGCTCGCGTGCACTCTGCGACAAGTTGCCATGCAACTCGACGGCAGGGATGCCGGCCGAACACAACTGCTTGGCGATCTTCTTGGCTCCGTGCTTGGTCCGTGTGAACAGCAACGTGCGATCCAGACCCGACGCCAACGCGCTGATGATCGACGGCTTGTCGGCCACGGTGACGGCGAGAACGTGATGCGTCATCGTGTTGATGGAGGAGACTTCCGGATCAACGGAGTGGACCACCGGGTTGACGAGGTAGGTGCGCACGAGACCGTCGATGGCCTTGTCGAGCGTCGCGGAAAACAGCATTCGTTGCCCCCCGGCTGGAGTCGCATCGAGGATGCGCTTCACGCCGGGAAGAAACCCGAGGTCGGCCATGTGGTCGGCCTCGTCGAGCACGGTGATCTCAACTGCGTCGAGGCGGCAGTGGCGTTGACCGATCAGATCTTCGAGTCGGCCCGGACAAGCGACGACGATGTCGACACCCTGGCGAAGGGCCGAGACCTGTGGTCCCTGGCCCACGCCGCCGTAGATGGTCGCGACACGCAACGACATTGCCGCCGCCAGTGGCTGGAGCGAGGTCATGACCTGGTTGGCGAGCTCCCGGGTGGGCACGAGGATCAGCGCACGCGGGTGTCCGGCCTGGCGTCGCAGGCCGCTTGCCGCCAGACGGACGACGAGGGGGATGGCGAATGCGATCGTCTTGCCACTGCCCGTCTTGCCGCGGCCCAGCACATCGTGGCCGTGCAGCGAGTCGGGCAGCGTTGCCCCTTGAATCGGGAACGCGCTGGAAACGCCGCGCGCGGCGAGGACCTTCACGAGAACCTCGGGGACGCCGAGTTCGACGAAGTCGCTGGGATAGTCGATCGGTGCTGTCGCCTCGGTCGGCGCGACCGGAACGGCGCTGTTCGGCATCGACTGCTCGAACGGACGCACCTGCCGCGCGGCACCCTGGTGTCGGCCGTTGCGTCGGCGCGCGCCTCGGGGGCTCGGAGTGGAAATGGTCATTGTGGGGGATTCCTTTATGGGTTGTTGGCCGTGGATGCAAAGACCAACAACTTGCTGGAATCACTGTGCGCTTGGAGCGCTGCACTCGACCGCGGAAACGAAACTCGTCAACCGCCGCAGGAGATGCTATCGACAAACCGTCCGAACAGGGCGTGATCCCGTTCGCTCACGCGACCAGAGGTGGTCGCCAAGCATCTGATCCGAAGCCGAAGCCGGCGGCTTCGACAGCCGCGGCGACGCGGAAGGCCGTGACATCGTCGTAGGTCCTGCCGACGATCTGCACCCCGGTCGGCACACCGTTACCTGCCAATCCCGAAGGCACCGACAGGACGGGGCAGCGGCTGAACACGTTGAACGGCAGGGTCATCATGCCCAGGATGTGATGTTCGAAAACATGTCCGTCGATGACCACCCGTTCGTCGACGTAGGAGTTCCCCGCTTGCAGGCCCGTGGCCGCGGTCGTGGGGCACAGCAGAACATCGACGGTCTCGAACAATCGGCCGAGCGGATGCCACAGTGCTGCCTCCTCGACGAGGCCCTCGTAGAACGACAGCTCGGTGTCCATCGAGGCGACGAATGCTCGCGTGTAATCGTTCAGCACCTCGCCATACTCGGCTTCGATCGCGCCGATTCCGGGCCCGAAGATGCCCGCGAAGTGAGCGCGTGCGACCTGCCAGAACCGATCCACGGTCCACGGCATGACGACCTCGTCGACGACGGCACCTGCCTCGCTCAGAGCTGCCACAACCTGATTCGTGTTGGCGATCACGTCGGGGTGAACAGGCCAGTCACCAAGCCTCATGCAGATCGCAACTCGCAGCCCTCGAACGTCGGTCGCATCGCGGGGGATCTGCGGAGGGTTGCGAAGCGACACGATGTCGCGCCAATGTTGTCCGGCGATCACGTTCTCGAGCAGTCCACAGTCGTCGACGGTCCGAGCAAGGGGCCCGTCATGGCAGTACTGGTCGAGGTGGTATGGGCTCAGCCCCGGCACGCGACCAAACGGTGGTTTGAAACCGACGACGCCGGAGAACGAGGCCGGAACGCGGATCGACCCGCCGATGTCGCTCCCGGTTGCCAGCGGCGCGAAGCCGGCGGCCAACGCGACAGCCGATCCGCCTGACGATCCTCCCGGCGAGAACGCGGTGTTCCATGGATTGCGGGTCACGCCCCACAGTTCGCTGTGGCAGAAGCCGGCGCAGCTGAACTCTGGCGTCGAGGTTCGGATGTGTATGACACCTCCGGCGGCCTGGATGCGCTCGATGATCGGATGGTCGTATGTGGCGATCTCCTCCTGGAAGGCGATCGAGCCCTGTTGCCACAGGCGACCCAACATCGGCTGTTCTTCCTTGGCAGCGATGCACAAACCCTCGAGCGGCCGCGGCGCGTCGCCCTTGCCGAGATAGCGCAGCGCCGCAGCTTCGGCCTCGGACCGCGCCTCGTCATAGCGTCGATCGACCACGGCGTTGAGAACCGGGTCGTGCCTCTCGATCTGGCCGATCATGGCGTCGAGGTGCTCGACGGGCGACAACTCGCGACTCCTGAACAAGTCGAGCGTGTCTGAGGCAGACAAGTACGGCAGGTCTGGCATCGGGCAAGTATTGCCGCGCTGCTCGACCTCGTCGACGTGCCGACGGTCAGACGACGATGTTGACCATTCGTCCGGGCACGACGATGAGCTTCTTCGGCGTTGCGCCGGCGAGAAAGGCCACGACCTTTGGATCGGCCAGCGCGGCAGCCTCGACGCCGGACGCTTCGAGATCGGCGGGCACCGTGATGTGCCCGCGTACTTTCCCGTTGACCTGTATCGGGTACTCCACCGTGTCGGTGACCAGCAGCCGGGAGTCGGCCACGGGGAACGGTTGAAAGGCGAGGGATTCGCTGTGGCCGAGCTTGGCCCACAGCTCCTCGGCCAGATGGGCAGCCAACGGGGCAACCATCAAGACCATCGGTTCGGCGACGTCGCCGGGGCAACCGCCGAGTTTGGTCAGATGGTTGTTGAACTCGATCAACTTGGCGATGGCCGTGTTGAACCGCAGTGCCTCCATGTCGTCGCGCACTCCCGCGATCGTGCGGTGCAACAACCGTTGCGTGTCGAGGTCGGCGTCACTGTCGAGCAACGCCAGGTCGCCCGTTTCCTCGTCGACCATGTTGCGCCACAGGCGTTGTAGGAAGCGGTACATGCCGACCACGTCGCGCGTCTCCCAGGGCCGCGACGCGTCGAGTGGGCCCATGGCCATCTCGTAGAGCCGCAACGTGTCGGCCCCGTAGCTCTGGCAGATGTCGTCAGGCGAGACAGCGTTCTTCAGGCTCTTGCCCATCTTGCCCCACTCGCGCGTGACCGGCTGGCCCTCGTAGAAGTAGGTACCGTCGCGCTCGACGACCTCGGTGGCCTCGACATAGATCTCGCGCTCGTCCTTGAACGCCGCGGCGAGGATGTAGCCCTGGTTGAACAAGCGGTAGTAGGGCTCTTTCGACGACAGATAGCCGAGGTCGAACAGCACCTTGTGCCAGAACCGCGCATACAACAGATGGAGCACCGCGTGCTCGACGCCGCCCACGTACAGATCGACACCACCGGGGTGCGCATGCCCGTCGTGGCCTTCGGGTTGTGGCCCCATCCAGTAACGCTCGACTTCCGGATCGACGAACTGCTGCTCGTTCGTCGGGTCGAGGTACCGCAACTCGTACCAGCAACTTCCGGCCCATTGCGGCATCACGTTGGTGTCGCGGCGGTAGTGCTTCGGACCGTCGCCCAGATCGAGTTCGACGTCGGTCCACCACTCCAACCGATCGAGTGGGCTCTCCGGGTTGGAGAACTCATCGTCAGGATCGAACGTACGTGGCGAGAAGCTGTCGGTCTCCGGCAGGACGAGGGGCAGCTCGCTGTCGGGAAGCCCGTGCGGGTTGCCGTCGACGTCGTACACAACGGGGAACGGCTCACCCCAGTAGCGCTGCCGGCTGAAGAGCCAGTCGCGCAGCTTGTAGGTGATGGCTGCTTCGCCATGACCGTGGGCTGCGAGCCAACGGTTGGTCAACTCCCTGCCTTCGGCAACCGAGGTGATCCCGTTCAGATCGAGCGAACCGTTGGAGCTGTTGACATAGGGCGCATCACCGATGAACGCGTCGTCCCACGTCGAAGTATCGAGGCTTCCGTCCGGAGGTTGCTGGATGGCGGGGATCGGCAAGCCGTACAAGCGGGCGAATTCGAAGTCGCGCTGGTCGCCGCACGGAACCGCCATGATCGCTCCCGTGCCGTAACCCATCAACACGTAGTCGGCGATCCACACCGGGATCGCCTCGCCGGTCACCGGGTTGATGGCAGTGCCCCCGGTGGCGACGCCGGTCTTCTGGCGGGTGTCGTCCTGGCGATCGATGTCGCGCTTCGCCGAAGCCTGTTGCCGATACTTAGCTACCGCTTCGCGAGCGTCGGGCGTGGTCAAACGGTCGACCAGCGGATGTTCGGGCGCGAGCACCATGAAGGTGGCCCCGAACAACGTGTCGGGCCGCGTCGTGAACACGGTGATCGGCCCTGCAGACGATGGAAAGTGAACCGTGGCACCTTCACTGCGGCCGATCCAGTTGCGCTGCATCGCCTTGATCGCGTCGGTCCACTCGAGCAGGTCGAGATCGGCGATCAGTCGGTCGGCGTACGCGGTGATGCGCATCATCCACTGGCGCATGCTGCGCTTGAACACCGGGAAGTTGCCGCGGTCGCTACGACCGTCGGCCGTGACCTCCTCGTTGGCGACGACGGTGCCGAGACCGGGGCACCAGTTGACCGGCGCATCGCTGACGTATGCGAGGCGATGTCCGTCGACGACCGTGGCGCGTTCCTGGGCCGACAGCTCGGCCCACGAGCGGCCGTCTGTGGTAGCTCGCCGACCTGACTGGTATGCCTCGATCAAGTCGCCGATCGGCCGGGCCCGATCGGCTTCGGTGTCGTACCACGAGTTGAAGATCTGCAGGAAGATCCATTGGGTCCACCTGTAGTAGCCGGGGTCGGTTGTGCTGACGCTGCGCCGCGGGTCGTGGCTGAGGCCGAGCCGGCGCAGCTGTCGTCGATAGTTGGCGACGTTGGCGTTGGTCTTGACGGCCGGATGCTCTCCGGTCTCGACGGCGTGCTGTTCGGCGGGTAGTCCGAAAGCATCGAAGCCCATCGTGTACATGACGTTGTGACGCGTCATCCGCTTGAATCGGGAGTAGATGTCGGTGCCGATGAAGCCCAATGGGTGTCCAACGTGCAGGCCGGTGCCGGATGGATAGGGAAACATATCGAGCACGAAGAGCTTCTTCGGGCGGCCGGCCAGCTTGGCAGGGTCGGCCAGCGGACCCGCCGGGTTCGGGGCGTCGAACACGCCGTCGTGCTCCCACCGGTCCTGCCAGCGAAGTTCGATCTCCTGGGCAAGTGCGCCTGAATACCGGAACTTGGGGGCGTCGTCTGGTGTGGTGGGGGCCGAAGTCATTAGCCAAAGATTCTACGATGCGGT
>DATAJN010000434.1:0-1965 GCA_036262105.1 Ilumatobacteraceae bacterium | reverse complement strand
CGAGTTGCGCTCGTGCTGACCTGGAGCTTCTGCGTCACTGCAGGTGCCGGATTGTTCACGTTGAACGACACGGTCCTGCGCTCCACGGTGCCGTTCAACCGCAGGAGCTCGACCGTCAACGTGTGAGCACCGTTCAGCAGGACTCGACTGTCGAACATGTTGGCCAAGCCTGAGTTCAGAGTTCCATTGAGGTCGTAGGGGGTGAGCAGCTGCACCCAGTACGGAAGTTTGGTCCGATTGGGATCGTCGATGTAGAACCCGACGATCACCACCTTGCTCGTGCTTGCGGCCGGTGTGGCGAACACGGCGATGTTGCCCGAGACCGTCGAGCCCGCCAGGTCGATGGCGCCTGATCGATTGGCGTTGGTGCTGACCGACACGCCGATCTGTGCCACCGTCAGCGTTGCGGCGGAGGTCGACCGATTGCCGGCCACGTCGATCGCTCGCACCGTGATGGCATAGCTGCCGACCGCCAAGGTTGCGCCGAGGTTCACCGACACCGCTCCGGCGGAGACGGTCAACGGCGTCGCCAGACCGACGCCCGGGTCGGCGCCGATGAAGTACTCGACGCGTGAGATCCCGGAGGTTGCATCGCCGACGGATGCAGTGAGTCGCGTGGTGCCGCCCAGCACGATCGACGCCGGCGCCAACGCGAGGGCCGTGACCGTCGGGGCCGTTCGATCGATCGAAACGAGGGTGCTGCCGGTGGCACAGTTGTGCGACGGATCGCACGACTGACCCGACGTCACGACCTGCGCCGCACCTTCGCTGGTGACGACGGTGGCCGCAGGGACGGACGGTGTGCCGGACGACGGTGCCGGATCCGACGACGACCAGGTCACCGTCACGTTGGTGTTGTTCCAGCCCGCCGCGTTCGAGGCGGGAGAGCGCACGCCGGTGACGATGGGCGCTCGCGTGTCGACGGCGAAGTTGGCCGGTGGCGTCGAGCTGGCCAAGTACTTCGAGGGTGTGCCGAGGAACTGCGCCGACACCGTGTAGGCGCCGTCGAGCAACGTGACTGCTCCAAGTAGGGCCTGCCCTTGTGGATCTGTGGTCGCGGTGATTGCCTTTGTCGTCGGGCCGGTCACCTGGAAGTAGACGGTCTGCTGTGGCAGCGGCGTGCCTGTGGATGTTCGAGTGAGCGTCGCGGTGACGGTGCCGGCGGAGCCCGCAGAGACGGTCAGCGAGGTCGGCACCTTCGTGATGCTGAACGCAGCAGATGCCGACGAGGCGATGTGGGTCGCATCTCCGCCGTACGACGCTGTCAGCGTGTAGCCACCAACGCTGTCCTGCAGCGGCACGATGGCCGTCGCGTGACCACCTACGTCGGTTGTCGTGATCGAGACACTGCCGAGGGTGAAGGTGACAGGACTGCCGGACGGAGCACCGACGAGTGTCGCACCAACCGCGAGGTTGTCGTCGGAGACCCCGCTTGCGGGCACTAGGTCGAGGGTGATGCTGGTCGGTGCCGTTGCCGGCGGAATCGTGGCTCCTACTGCGACTCCCGGTGTGTAACCGTCGCCGAGGTTGTTGTCGAGACCGACCAGGCCGACACCGTTTGCGGCCTGCAGGATATAGCGAACGGCGGCGACCGATTGCCCGACCGGCAGTGCGAACGTTCCAGTCCACAGCGTCGACTCGACCGGATCCTGAACGAGGTCGAGCGACTGCCATGCGCCGTGCAGCGGTCCGGTCTCAGCCGTGTAGGTGACCCAGGTCTTCTGGATTCCAGCTGATGGGTCGCCGGTGATGTGGGCGCTGACGGTCACGGTGCTGCCGTCTAGCGCGACGGTGTCGCTGACGCCGGAGATCGATGGTGGTGCCGCAAGCGCCGGTGTGTTGGCGCCGTAGGTGCTGGTGTTGGCGCTGTAGAAGAGTTGCAAGCCGAGTTGCGAGTATGAGCGCTCCGTGTCGGTGGCGATGTTGCTCGGATCGGATCGGTACTGGGCCGGCGTGGTGATCAAC
>DATAJN010000433.1:0-3394 GCA_036262105.1 Ilumatobacteraceae bacterium | reverse complement strand
TCAACGAGCAGCTGCAGGGGTGGCTCGGCGAGAAGAACGCGGCCGACATACTCACGCAATCCGTCCCCAACAACGTCACGTCGGAGATGGGCCTGGCACTGCTCGACGTCGCAGACGTGATCCGCCCACACCCCGATTTGGCGGCCTATCTCGAACACGTCAACGACGACGGTTTCGTGGACGAACTGGACAAGTTCGAGGGCGGCCGCGAGGCGAGCGCCGCCATCCGGGCCTACCTCGACAAGTACGGCATGCGCTGCGTCGGCGAGATCGACATCACGAGACCGCGTTGGAGCGAACATCCCGCCACACTCGTGCCCGTCCTGTTCGGCAACATCAAGAACTTCGAACCAGGCGCCGCCCAACGGCGCTTCGAGCAAGGTCGGCAGGAAGCAGCGACGAAGGAACGGGAGCTGCTCGAGCGCTTGCGGGCGTTGCCCGACGGCGAGCAGAAGGCCGACGAAACCAAGCAGATGATCGACCGCGTCCGGACCTTCATCGGGTACCGGGAGTATCCGAAGTACGGCATGGTCAGCCGCTACTTCGTCTACAAGCAAGCCCTGCTGCAGGAAGCCGAGCGCCTCGTGCAGGCCGGCGTGCTTCGTGAGAAGGAGGACATCTTCTACCTCAGGTTGCAGGAGCTCCATGAGGTCGTGCGCACGAATCAACTGGATGACCAGCTGATCCGCCAGCGCAAAGATGCGTTCAGGTCCTATCAGGCTCTCACGCCGCCGCGAGTGCTCACATCCGACGGCGAGGCCGTCTCAGGGGCGTACCGACGCGAGGACCTGCCTACCGGTGCTCTGGTGGGTAACCCAGTTTCCGCCGGAACCGTAGAAGGGCGGGCCCGCGTCATCCTCGACATGGCCGAGGCCGATCTCGAAGCGGGCGACATCCTGGTCACGGCCTACACCGACCCCAGCTGGTCGCCGCTGTTCGTCGCGATCAGCGGGCTGGTGACCGAGGTCGGGGGTGTGATGACACACGGTGCCGTGATCGCACGAGAGTACGGCTTGCCGGCCGTCGTGGGTGTCGACAACGCCACGCATCTGATCCAGGATGGGCAGTGGATTCGGTTGAATGGAACGGACGGGTACATCGAGATCCTTCCGCGACGTGACGAACCGGACATCCTCGTTCTCGACTCGGGGTGAGTCGAGGCGGCCGGTCTGCGGCTCCTGGTCAGCTCTTCCCTTGTTGCGCCAGGAAACCGGCGACGGCCGCGGACGACATTGTTCGAAGTAGCGACACATGCGTCTCTCGTCGGAGACGACCGCTGAACGGGGTGGAGTTGATGAGTCCCAGCACCGCGTGCACGGCGGCGCGCACCTCCTTGGTGTCGAGCACCCCGGTGTGTTGGGAAGCGACGATGTCGACCCAGATGTCGACGTACGCGCTCTGCAGGTCCTTGACTCGCCGCTGGTCCGCCTTTCGAGCCTGGACCAGGTCACGAAGATGGACGGTGATCAGTGACCCGTTGTCGACGGCGAAGTCGACGTGCATCGCGATGATGGGATCGAGCGCGTTGTGGAGCGAGACGTTGTCGACGATCGTGGTCGCCTTGCTGAGCAGCAACTCGCTGATTCGTACCAGCATCTCCCCCAGCAGGCTCTCCTTGCCGTCGAAGTGGTGATACAAGGCCGGGCCCGACACACCGACAGCGTTTCCGATGTCGTCGACGGTGACCTTCGCAAAGCCGCGCTCTGCAAACAGATTGGCGGCAACAGACAACAACTCATCCCGCCGCGACAGCCGCGGCCGGTTGGGACGCGTACCCCATGTCTCGATCATTCCGCGAACTCCGGCAATGGGCCGGCACGGGCGACTCGACTGGGAAGCTCTCGGCCGAGAACCTTGCCGAGCCAGCGGCTCACGTTGATCAAGGCGGCAAGATCGATACCCGTAGGCACTCCTATGTCCTCCAGCAACAACACGAGGTCCTCGGTCGCCAGATTGCCGCCGGCGCCTGGAGCGAATGGTGACCCGCCGAGGCCGCCGATACCGGTGTCGAACCGGCGCACGCCGATCTGGTAGGCAGCGACGGCGTTGGTCAGCGCTGTTGCGCGAGTGTCGTGCAGGTGGAGGCCGACATCCGTGCCGGTCTTGGCGAGCACCGACTCGATCCGGCGTGGTGTTGCCGTGCCCGTCGTGTCAGCCAGCGTGAGGTGATCGACGCCGAGCTGACGGAGAGAAGCGCAGACTCGAACAACATCTGCCACCGTGACCCGATCACCGAACGAGGACCCGAACGAGCACGACACCACAGCGTCGATCGTCGCCGTCGGCGCCGCGGCACGGATCTCGGCGACCTGAGCCAGCGACTCGTCGACGGTCATGTTGACGTTTTTCTCGCTGTACACGGGGGATGCCGAGACAGTGACCGTGAGTCGCGACGCACCGGCAGCAATGGCCATCTCGGCGCCGCGGCGATTCGGCACCAGCACCCACCAGTTGGTGCCATCATCGGGCAGCTGGGCGACGATCTCTGCGGCGCCGGCCATGGAGGGCACTGCCCGAGCAGAAACGAACGCTGCAGCCTCGATGTCGCCAAGCCCGGCTGACGCGAGATCTCGTGCCAGACCCAACCGAACATCGACATCGAGCGGGTTCTCGCCCTGCAAGCCGTCGCGAGGACCGCAGTCGCGAATGACCACTTGTGTGCTCGGTTCGCTCATGGTTCCCTCCGTTCCCTGTGCGGCCCCTCGAGTCTTTACCCGCATCTTAACGCAGACTAGATTTCTTAACCATGCCTAGGTTAGTCTCCAGCGGAAGAAGCGACTTCGAGGAGGATGATGGACTTCGACCAGTCTCCTGAACACGAAGCCTTTCGCGAGGTCGTACGAGACTTCGCCGAGAGCGAGATCGCCCCTCACGCCGCGCAATGGGATGAGGATCACACCTTTCCCCTCGACACGGTGAAGGCCATGGGCAACCTCGGTCTGTTCGGATTGGTCTTCCCCGCCGAATGGGGCGGCGGCGATGGCGATTTCGCCTCCCTCTGCATTGCGATCGAAGAGATCGGCAGAGTCGACCAGTCGATGGGCATCACCCTGTCCGCCGGCGTCGGCCTGGGTGCCAACCCGATCTTCCGCTTCGGTACCGACGATCAGAAGCAACGATGGCTACCCGACCTCGTCGCCGGCCGAACGCTCGGCGCCTTCGGTCTCACTGAGCCCGACGGCGGAAGTGACGCCGGCGCCACGCGCACACGCGCCCGGCGAGACGGCGACAACTGGGTCATCGACGGCTCGAAGTCCTTCATCACCAACTCGGGCACGCCGATCACTTCGATCATCACAGTGACCGCGCGGACGGACGATGGGATCTCGACCTTTGTCGTCGAAACCGGAACACCCGGCCTCACGACCGAACCGCCGTACCGCAAACTCGGCTG
>DATAJN010000432.1:0-5423 GCA_036262105.1 Ilumatobacteraceae bacterium | reverse complement strand
GCCCGATGCAGCGATAGCGGATCTGGCTCAGAAACTTGGGATCAACGGTCGGCACAGACTGAATCCTGTCACTCATCGGGCTCGGACTCATAAGCTGCGAGTATGCGTCGAAACCTTCCCGCCCGATTCTGGTTCGAAGCGATCACTGGCGTGATCGGCCTGGCCCTGTTCGTCTTGACACTGTTCACCCGTGAATGGATCGAGGCACTCACCGGTTGGGATCCCGATGGCGGCAACGGCTCGCTCGAGCTTGCGTTCGCATTCGCGCTCTTGGCCGTCTCGGCCGCATCGATGCTCGCCGCTCGGCGCGACTACCAGCGTGCGGCCGCAGCAAACTAGGTGCGACTGAGCTCCTTGCGGTTGGCGAACTTGGCTCTCAAGTAGTCCTTGTTCATCAGTGCGATGAAGTCAATCGAAATGCTCTTCGGGCAAGCGGCTTCACACTCGCCATGGTTGGTGCATGAACCGAAGTATTGATCCATCGTTTCGACCATTGCCTCGACGCGGCTGTACCGCTCGGCCTGGCCCTGCGGCAACAGGTTGAGGTGGCTCACCTTCGCCGCGGTGAACAGGTTGGCCGCACCGTTCGGGCAAGCGGCCACACACGCCCCGCAACCAATGCACTCTGCCGCGTCCATTGAAGCGTCGGCGACGACCTTGGGAATCGGGATGAGGTTGGCGTCGGGCGCGCCACCCGTTTGGGCGGTGATGAACCCGCCGCTCTCGATGATGCGATCGAAGGCGGCACGATCGACGATCAGATCTTTGATGATCGGGAACGAAGTCGCCCGCCACGGCTCGACGACGATCTCTTGCCCCGACGTGAACTTGCGCATGTGCAGCTGGCAGGTAGCGGTGCCGCGCTGAGGCCCGTGCGCCTGGCCATCGATCATCAGCGAGCACGTTCCGCAGATGCCCTCGCGACAGTCGTGGTCGAAGGCGATGGCCTCGCGGCCCTCTGAGATCAGCCGTTCGTTGAGCACGTCGAGCAGCTCGAGGAACGAGGCTTCGTCGCTGATCGAGTCGATGCGGTACACCTCGAAGTGACCTTCGGCGTCGGGGCCGGCCTGCCTCCAGATCTTCAAGGTCAGATTCGTCAGATGGTTGCTGTGTGCCGCACTCATTTGTAGCTCCGGGTGGCGAGGTGCACGGCTTCGAACTCGAGCTCTTCGACGTTGCGCTTGGCCTTCATCGGGTCGCCGGTCCACTCCCAGGCGGCGACGTGGGCGAAGTGCTCGTCGTCGCGCTTTGCCTCGCCTTCCTCGTCTTGGTACTCGGTTCTGAAATGACCGCCGCAGCTCTCCTTGCGTTCCAGTGCATCGCGGCACATCAGCATGC
Organism: Ilumatobacteraceae bacterium; assembly: GCA_036262105.1. Taxonomy (GTDB): domain Bacteria; phylum Actinomycetota; class Acidimicrobiia; order Acidimicrobiales; family Ilumatobacteraceae; genus JAENVT01. The sequence goes on along the minus strand of DATAJN010000432.1, from coordinate 4,085 downwards.
CGAGCTGGAAGAAGTCGTCGACGCGCCCCGCCTTCTCGAGCGTCTGGTTCATCGACTCGCCGTCGCCGGTGACGCGCAGGTCCTTCTGGAACTCGCTGTACAGCGCCGGCAGTTCCGACAAGGCCTTCTCCAAGCCCTGCTCGTTGCGTTCCATGCCGCAGTAGTCCCAGATGATCTTGCCGAGCTCGCGATGGAACCAGTCGGGCGATCGGGTGCCTTTGATGTCGAGGTACCCCTGGAACCGTTGACGGGCAGCTGCCTCGGCCGCTTTGAACTCGGGATGATCGATGCCGGGGGCGGGCTTGCCGAGCAGTGGTGCGAGGTAGTTGCCGATCGTGTAGGGCAGCACGAAGTAGCCGTCGGCCAAGCCTTGCATCAACGCCGATGCGCCCAACCGGTTGGCGCCGTGATCGCTGAAGTTGGCTTCGCCTGCGCAATACAGACCGGGCACCGTTGTCATCAACTCGTAGTCGACCCACAGACCACCCATCGTGTAGTGGCTCGCGGGGTAGATGCGCATCGGCACCTTCGTCGGGTTCTCGCCTGTGATCCGTTCGTACATCTCGAACAGGTTCGAGTACCGCTCGTAGACCGTGTCGTAACCGATGCGATCGATCGCAGCAGCGAAGTCGAGGTACACACCGTTCTTCAACGGACCGACACCGCGCCCGGTGTCGACGGCACGCTTGGCGGCACGCGACGAGATGTCGCGAGGAGCCAGGTTGCCGAAGCTCGGATACAAGCGCTCGAGGTAGTAATCGCGGTCGTCGTCGGGAATCTGATCGGCTGGCCGTTTGTCGTCGCCGTTCTTCGGCACCCACACCCGGCCGTCGTTGCGCAGAGACTCGCTCATCAGCGTGAGCTTCGACTGGGTGTCGTCGGCCTGCGGGATGCACGTCGGATGGATCTGCGTGTAGCACGGGTTGGCGAAGTAGGCACCGCGTTGGTGGGCCCGCCATGCCGCGGTGACGTTGCAGTTCATGGCGTTCGTCGACAGGAAGAACACGTTGCCGTAGCCGCCTGTGGCCAGCACCACGGCATGGGCAGCGTGCGATTGGACCTCGCCCGTCATCAGGTCGCGGGTGACGATGCCGGCACACCGACCGTCGATCACCACCGTGTCGACGAGCTCGACGCGGTTGAACAAGCGCACACCGCCGAGACCGATCTGGCGGGCTAGCTGCTGATACGCGCCGAGGAGCAGCTGCTGCCCGGTCTGACCTCGGGCGTAGAAGGTTCGGCTGACCTGCGCCCCGCCGAACGATCGGTTGTCGAGCAACCCGCCGTACTCGCGGGCGAACGGCACGCCCTGGGCCACCATTTGATCGATGATGTCGACGCTGACCTGGGCGAGGCGATGGACGTTGCTCTCGCGCGAGCGGAAGTCGCCGCCTTTCACCGTGTCGTAGAACAGGCGGTGGATCGAGTCGCCGTCGCCGCGGTAGTTCTTGGCAGCATTGATGCCACCCTGGGCGGAGATCGAGTGGGCGCGGCGTGGCGAGTCGTGGAAGGTGAAGGCGTCGACCTGGTAGCCGAGCTCGGCGAACGTGGCCGCGGCCGACGCGCCCGCCAGGCCTGTGCCGACCACGATCACCTTGAACTTGCGCTTGTTGTTGGGGTTGACCAACTTCATGTCGCTCTTGTACGAGTCCCACTTGTCTTCGATGGGACCGGCGGGGACCTTTGCGTCGAGTGCGACGGACATGTCAGCGCTCCACGATTCCGGCGAGCACTGCGATCGGGAACGAAACGTTGCCGACCACGATCAGCGTGGCGAAGCCGATGGCGAACCCGCGACGCCACTTGTTGAACCTCGGCCGGTTCCAACCCATCGACTGGAAGAGGCTCCATGCTCCATGGAAGAGGTGCACACCGAGGGCGATGTTGGCCACGATGTACAACGCCGCCACCGGCACCCGCGACAGGGAGGCGTCGACGTTGCGATACACGTCGCCGCGAACGAAACCGGGATTGACCCAACCCCACGTGAAGTCGGCGAGGTGCCAGAGAAGGAACAACAGCACGATGATGCCCGTCCAGCGCATCGTACGGCTGGCGAAGTTGGCGATCTGGTAGTCGCGTTCGCTCTGATACTTCACCGAGCGGGCCTGGCGGTTGAGCACGGTGAGGCTGTACGCGGCATGGATGTGCAGGACCGCGGCACCGATCAAACCGATGCGCAGGATCCACAACACCACGGTGCGGGGCGCGATCGGCACCAGCAACTCGCGGAGGAACTCGCCGTAGTGGTTGATGTCGGGTGCCCCGAGGTACATCTTCAGGTTGCCGATCATGTGGGCCAGCACGTATCCCATGAGAGCGATGCCGCTGAGCGCCATGGCGTACTTCTTGCCCACCGCGGTGCTGTACAGGTCGAGTAGGAAGAGCTTTCGCCGCTTCTTTCCGGCCGTTGCGGTGCCGGTGACGGGGCCGCGCGTCGATACTGCCTGTGCCATCACTGCCGACGGTACACGGACAACGCCGAGCTGGTGAACTTTCCCGAAACTCTCATCGTTTCGCTCGATACCCCGCGAAGTCCCTACACTCTCCACGTTTGCCAACCAAGCGTCTCCCACCTGTTGGGCGCGCCCGAGAATCCCGGAGAACGACCGGTGCCATCATTGCTCGCTGCCGAAGGCGGCTACCAAGACTTCATCCTCAAAGGCGGCGAATGGGCGGTGCTCTTGCTGTCCGGCGCTTCCGCCTTGCTGGCCATCGCCGTAGGTCTGCTCCTGGCGAAGAACGTCCTGGCCGCCGACGAGGGCACGCCGAAGATGAAGGAGATCGCCAAGGCGATCCAGGAGGGTGCTTCGGCCTATCTCCGCCGTCAGTTCAAGACGATCGGCGTGATCTTGGTGCCTCTGGCGGTCATCGTCTTCCTCACCTCGACGGCGATCAAGAAGCCTGACGGCAGCGAAGCGCTGAGCTTCGGCTTGGCCGGTGCCTGGCGCACGCTGGCATTCATCCTCGGCTGTGCAGCGTCGGGCGCCACCGGGTTCATCGGGATGACGCTGGCGACGCGTGGCAACGTACGTACCGCAGCGGCGGCCAAAGAGGGCTCGATGCCCAATGCCTTGACCATTGCGTTCCGCACCGGTGGTGTGGCCGGGATGTTCACCGTCGGGCTCGGTCTGCTCGGCGCCACGACGATCATCGCTCTGTTCCAGAACACCTCCTCGGTCATCCTTGTCGGCTTCGGTTTCGGCGGTTCGCTGCTGGCGCTGTTCCTGCGTGTCGGTGGCGGCATCTTCACGAAGGCCGCTGATGTCGGCGCCGACCTGGTCGGCAAGATCGAAGCGGGCATTCCGGAAGATGATCCGCGCAACCCGGCGACCATCGCCGACAACGTCGGCGACAACGTCGGCGACTGCGCCGGCATGGCTGCCGACCTGTTCGAGAGCTACGAGGTCACGCTCGTCGCCTCGATCATCCTCGGTGTCGCGGCATTCAACTCGATCGGCGCCAACCCGGCACTCGGCCTGGTGTTCCCGCTCGCTGCCCGTGCCATCGGCGTCATCGCCTCCATCGCCGGCGTGTTCGCCGTCAAGGCCAGAGAAGGCGAAACCCACGCGATCAAACCGATCAACCGCGGCTTCCTGGTGGCCGGCACGCTGACCTTGATCGGCACCCTGATCGTCTCACTCGCGTACGTCGGCAACGACAAGGCCAACGCCGGTTGGAAGTGTTTCGGCGCCGTCGCCGTCGGCCTCGTGTTGGCGCAGCTGGTCAGCAGGCTGACCGAGTACTACACCGGCACCCACTTCGGCCCGGTCCAAGAGATCGCCGAGAGTGCCGAGACCGGGCCGGCCACCGTGGTGCTGTCGGGAACGGCGAGCGGTCTCGAGTCTTCGGTGTACGCGATCATCGCGATCGCCATCGCCCTCGGCGTCGCCCTGGCGATCGGCGGCGGCAACCTCACGTTCTCGCTGTACCTCGTCGCCCTATGTGGCATGGGCATGCTGGCCACCACGGGCGTGATCGTGTCGGAAGACACCTTCGGCCCGGTCAGCGACAACGCCGCCGGCATCGCCGAGATGAGTGGCGAGTTCCACGGTGAGGCGCAGAAGATCATGGTCAGCCTCGAC
>DATAJN010000431.1:0-5256 GCA_036262105.1 Ilumatobacteraceae bacterium | reverse complement strand
TCCCGTTGTCGTCGAGTTCGTCGGGTACGGCGGTGGGCGCGGCCTACCGGTTGATTGGCTGACGTGGTCGTGCGCCGGCTTCGCCCATTTCGTCATGGACACCCGCGGGCAGGGCGGCAGTTGGCGGCGATCCGATACGGCGGACTCCGGAGACACGGGGGCACCGGCGGCCAAGGGATATCTCACCCGCGGCATTGCCAGCCCCGACGACCACTACTTCACCCGGCTGTTCATCGACGCGGCACGAGCCGTGCAGGTTGCATCGGTCTTCGATCCGTCATGGGGCGGAGGCGTCGTCACCGCCGGCACGAGCCAGGGGGGCGGACTTGCCCTTGCCGCCGCCCACCTCGCACCATCAGTCGTCGCGGTCGTGCCGGAAGTGCCATTTCTGGCGCACATTCGGCGTGGCGCGGAGATCACCGACGGCGCTCCGTACGCGGAGATCGCCGAGTACTGCAGGGTCTACCCGGAACGCGTCGACGACGTGTTTCGCACGCTCAGCTACATCGATGTCGTCAATCACGCGCGCCGCGTGACGGCACCGGCGCTGTTCAGTGTCGGCTTGACCGACCTGATCACGCCTCCGTCAACGGTGTTCGCGGCGTTCAACCACTTCGCCGGCGACAAGCGAATCGAGGTGTACGACTTCAACGGTCACGAGGGTGGCGGCAGTCTGCATTTCGAACGCAAGGTGCAATTCGTGCGTGAGGTGTCGCGCCGTCCACCGGTTGCTCCACGGTAGCTCGCCTACTGTTCTGACAGAACCACGCGCGAGGCCTGGCTTCGCCCCCTGCGCGCTCAACCGGATCACTTCGACCGAGGGACGCGTCCCCGGTTTCGAGATCCTCTGACACGGGTACTAGGTGGTTGTAGCCGATGCGAACCCGGTCGGAACCTCTTCACCTCGACGAGCCACAGAGATAGGTCGATTTCTTCCATGCCCTTAGACGTCACGACGAGACACGCTTTCCCAAGGACCAGCTGGAAGCATCGGCGCCGAGCCATCTTCAGCGCGAGCGTCATCATCTTTGCCAGTTGTTCGCCGCTGGCACCCCCCGTGGGCCATGGTGCCGCCGCAGCACCCACCTTTGTTCAGCAAGCCAACGCCGTACCCCAAACTCCTCAAACGACGGTCACCGCGAAGTATGTCAAGGCCCAGACGGCTGGCAACACGAACATCGTGGCCGTCGGCTGGAACAACGCCACGTCCAACATCACTTCATTGACCGATAGCGGAGGCAACACCTACGCGCTTGGCGCGCCGGTGACACGGGGCAGCGGACTCAGCCAGGCGATCTACTACGCGAAGAACATCGTGGCGGCTCCCGCCAACAGCAACACCGTCCGTGTGGTGTTCAACTCATCGACGGCTTACGTTGATCTGCGCATCACGGAGTACGCCGGCCTGGACCGGGCGAACCCCTTCGACAAGACCGCTTCGGCCACCGGCAGCAGTAGCAGTTCTGCAACCGCAGCGTTGACAACCACTTCCAACAACGAGCTCGTATTCGGCGCGGGGATGACAACCGGCACGTTCAGTGGTGCCGGTAGTGGCTTCACCACCCGCGTCATCACGTCTCCGGACGCCGACATCGTCTTCGACAAGAGTGTTTCGGCCACTGGCTCGTACAACGTGAGCGCTCGCCAGACAGGCAGTTGGGTGCTGCAGATGGCCACGTTCAGATCCACAGCCGCGGCGGCGGATACCACGGCACCGACTGCGCCAACCAATCTCACGGCGACGGCGGTCTCGCCCACTCAGATCAACCTGGCGTGGACAGCGAGCGCCGATGATGCCGGGGTCGTCGGCTATCAGATCTACCGCGACGGCACGCAGGTTGCCACCACGAGTGCAACTTCCTACCAGAGCACCGGCTTGAGCGCTGGAACCACCTACAGCTACCAGGTCGCGGCCTACGACGCGGCGGGCAACGTCTCGGCTCGATCGAACAGTGCCGGCGCCACCACGACGGCAAGTCCCGACACCACCGCGCCCGCCGTGCCAACCGGCCTGACGGCTACGGCTGCATCGACGTCGCAGATCAATCTCAGCTGGAGTGCCAGCACCGACAACGTCGGAGTCACCGGCTACAAGGTCTTCCGTGGCGGGACTCAGATCGCCACCAGCACCACCACGAGCTTTCAAGACACCGGCCTGACTTCGGGGACCGCGTATAGCTATACGATCGCCGCCTCCGATGCCGCTGGTAACAACTCGGCGCAGTCCACCAGTGCCACCGGTTCCACCAACGGCGTGCCGGATACCAGCGCACCGACCGTGCCGACCGGCCTCCAGGCAACCGCCGCGTCGTCAACGACCATTCAGTTGACTTGGACCGCCAGTACCGACAATTCCGGCGTAACCGGCTACAAGATCTATCGCGGTGGTGTTCAGGTCAGCACTGTTACCAACACTGGTTACAGCAACACTGGTCTCACTCCCGCAACGGCCTATAGCTACGCTGTTTCCGCCTACGATGCTGCCGGCAACACCTCGCCGATGTCGGGGAGTGTCTCAGCGACGACTGCCACGACGACGACAACGACGAGTTTGTTCCCGCTCTCGCTCAGCTCGAATCATCGCTACCTCGTGGATCGTACTGGTGCCCCCTTCCCCATCATGGGCCGTACGGCGTGGTTCATCACCTCGTTGACATCCGCCGACTACCACACGTTCATCGACGACACGGTGGCCAAGGGCTACAACTCGATCGAGTTCCACGTGATCAACCACGACGGACGCGGCAAGAACCCGCCGTACAACGGGATTGGTGATCTCCCGTTCCTGAAGAACTTGAACGGCGGTACCTACACCGGCATTCTGGCCGACCAAGGTGGCTACAGCTCGGGGTTGGCTCCGGACTTCACGACCCCCAACCCGACATTCTGGAGCTATGTCGACGGTCTCTTGGACTACGCCGCTTCCAAGAACATGGCGGTGTTCATGTTCCCGGCCTACGTGGGAGCTGGTGGAGGTAACAGCCAGGGATGGATGACCGAGATGACGGCCAATGGTCAGGCCAAGATGCAGACCTATGGAGCGTTCTTGGCTGACCGCTTCAAGAATCGCGGCAACATCGTCTGGATGATGGGTGGCGACTACGGCCACTTCAACACGAGCCAGCTGGCCACCGAAAACGGACTGCTCGCCGGTTTGAAGAGCGTCAGCGGTCAGTCCACTTTCTTCAGCGCCGAATGGGACTCGGCTGTCAACGGCACCGACCAGCCAGATCTCGGTAGCCAAATGACCCTCAACAGCGTCTACGACTGGGGCGGCAACATCTACGACCAAGGGCGAAAGGGCTACAGCCATTCTCCGACTGAACCCGCCTTCCTGCTCGAAGAGCCCTACGACCAAGAGGGCCCGGACGGCAACGGCGTCAACCCCTACGCAACTCAACCCACACGACGCTTCCAATGGTGGGGATGGCTCGAGTCCGTTGGCGGTTACATCTCCGGCAACGGTTACCTGTGGCCCTTCCAGTCCGGTTGGCAGTCTCACCTCAACACTCAGACCGCTCAGGACATGGCCAGGCTCAACTCATTCATGCAGTCCTACCACTGGTACGACTTGGTCCCGTCGGGCCTCGGTGGGATGAAGAACTTGGTAGCAGCCGGTGGTGGCGCCGGTGGGGGCAACAATGCGACGGCCGTAGCGGCTTCCGCTACACCGGACGGCAATCTACTGATCGCCTATGTTCCTCCGGCTCATTCCGGCAGCGTGACCATCGACATGACAGCTCTGAGCGGCAGTGTCACCGCTCGGTGGTACGACCCGACGAATGGGACCTACAGCACCGTCAGTGGCTCACCGTTGACCAATACCGGGACGAAGGCGTTCACACCTCCCGGGAACAACAGCGCTGGACAGACCGACTGGGTACTGGTGCTCACGAGCAACATCTCTCCCCTGCCCTGAGCCCCATTCCCGTCGACCGCGGCCGACCGATGTGGCTCATGCCCGGGCTGGGATCGCGCCCGATCGTACTCCGTGGGGAGCGTTCGTCCCTGGCGCAACCGGAGGTTCCGGGGCACACTGAGCAGGTTGTGCTGAGGCGTCCACGCGCCGGAACTGATTGGAAGGAAGATGAACGCTGCCCCGAAGAGTCCGCAAAGACCGCGCATCCCACCGCGTCACCATCCCGTCGTCGTCGAGCACGCAGCGAAGAGGGCTGCGCACCTGCAACTCCGCGTCGCGGACAGGATCACCGCCTTCGCCGGGTCGATGCCGTTCGTTTACGTCCACATCGTCGCGTTCACGGTGTGGATGCTCCTCGTCGAAACCGATCCGTGGCCGCGGCTCACGCTGATCGTCTCGCTCGAGGCGATCTTCCTGTCGACCTTCGTGATGATCGGCCAGAACCGCCAGGGTGAGTTCCAACGTGAGAAGGCCGACCACGACTTCGCCACAGAAGCGCAGGAGCTCCGCCTCAACACCGAGCTGACGCAGACGATCCACACGTTGACGAGCGAGATCCACCGGCACATCGTCGACCCACCGGCAGCCACGACCGTGAGCATCGAGACGTGAGTCCCGACCGCATCATCGGTGACGGCGCGTCGCGTTCGATGAACCCCGTGCTGATCGTCAACCCGCGCTCCGGCGGCGGCAAGGCAGTCCGCAACGATCTCGTCGCCGAGTGTTGCGCTCGGGGGATCGAGCCGATCGTGTTCGAGCCCGGTGAGGACCTGTCGGCGATCGCGGAGGCGGCAATCCGTGACGGTGCCGGCGTCATCGGCATGGCGGGCGGCGACGGATCACAATCCACCGTCGCCGCGGTTGCCACGCAGCACGGCGTGCCGTTCGTGTGCATTCCCGCCGGCACGCGCAACCACTTCGCGCTCGACATCGGGATCGACGTTCACGACGTCGTCGGTGCGCTCGACGCCTTCCTCCACGACGACGAGCGCCGGATCGACCTTGGCCGCGTCAACGGACGCGTCTTCGTCAACAACGTCGCGATGGGCGTCTACGGCGCAGTCGTCCAGTCGGCGGACTACCGCGACAACAAGGTCCGCACCACGATCCGGATGCTGCCCGGATTGGTCGGCCCCGACGCCACACCGTTCGACCTCCGCTTTCAGGTGCCCGACGGGCGCGAGCAGCGCAATGCGGTCCTGCTCATCGTCTCGAACAACCCCTACGGCATCGCCCCCCGGCCGCGACGCGGGACGAGAGGTCGCCTCGACGCGGGCGTCCTCGGCGTCATTGCCGTGACGGGTCCGCCGCCGCACGGCGTGGACGAGTGGACGACG
>DATAJN010000430.1:0-2066 GCA_036262105.1 Ilumatobacteraceae bacterium | reverse complement strand
GGTGAAGGTGGTACTGGGAGAGTTCCATGGCAGGAGCCTTTCGTTGAGGTGGATACCGAACTGTGATCCACCACCCTGAGCCGCTCCTGATGTGTGACTGACGTGTCAGGGAAGAGACGAGGCCGTTGCTTCGGTTTCGATCATCTGGGCGAGTCGGTGCCGGAAGCGGATGCCGCCACTGTCGGTGCGTAGGTTGATGTTCGCAGTCGTCGATCGTTCCATGCCCGCCTGCGAGGCCTGAAGGATCACCCGGTCTTCCTCGAATGCACCGCGCACCGACGCGGCGAACCGCCGCGACACATCGGCGTCGCCGGCCGCTACGTTGCGCATCTGGAACCAGAAGTAACGCGTCGTCGACTCGTCGACAGGTGTGAGGAAGTTGAAGCTGTCCATCAAGAAGGCGTCGGGATGCAACGGCTGGTCTTCGCCTCCCGTGCCGGCCGGCGACACGTACGCCTTGATCAGCGCGTTGCTCGGATAGCGGACCTCGTAGTGCTGCTTGCGGTCGCAATTGCCGGCGAAGCGAAGGTACGGCGCGTAGAAGGGCGCCGGAGTGGTGTCGAGCATCCAACGCCACACCGTCACACCACTGTCGCCGATCGTCACTTGCAGGGCCGTATCGTCGGATCCGTCGCCGGCGAACGAGCCCGGATGAACCCAGGCGACATGCGATGGGTCGAGAAGGTTGTCGGTGATGTGCAGGTAGTTGCAGGCGACGACCATGTCGTCGCCGTCGGTCGTACCCCACGCCGGGTCCCCCCAGTGCTCTGCCTCGAAGATGTCAGCGGTGTCGGCCAAGGCGGGGTCGCCCATCCAGATCCACAGCAATCCGTAACGCGGCTCGATGGGGTACGACCGCACGTGCGCACCTTGCGGTGGGTGCACGTCGCCGGGCACGCGCACGCAACTTCCGGAGCAGTCGAACACCAGACCGTGGTAGCCGCACTCGATGTCGTCACCTTTCACCCGACCCATCGACAACGGCACCTTGCGATGCGGACACGAATCGGCGAGCGCGGCATACGCTCCGCTGGCACCGCGATAGATCGCCAGGTGGTCACCGAGGATCGTGGCCGCAGTCGGTGCTTCGCCGATGTCGCGCTCCCATGCCGCTACGTACCAGGCGTTGCGCAGAAACATGGCCCAAATCGTAGTGGTGAGCCGTCCGGCTACAGTGTTGCGACCTGAGCGAGCGAGGGACCAACGGGTGTGGTCTCGAGATCGGAGAAGGAGCCCGTGATGACCGAGATCAGCCAACGCGAGTCAGCCGAGGTCGAAGCGGCGAATTCCTCAGGGCGGCAACCGGTCGTGTTCGTCCACGGGTTGTGGCTGTTGGCGAACAGTTGGGATTCGTGGCGCAAGCACTTCGACGAAGCCGGGTACGCGACGCTCGCCCCCGGCTGGCCCGACGATTCCGAGACAGTGGTGGAAGGCAACCAGCATCCCGAGGGGTTTGCCGGGAAGACCGTCGGTCAGGTGGCCGACCACGTCCAGTCGGTGATCGCCGGCCTCACGATGCCGCCGGCCATCATCGGCCATTCGTTCGGTGGCCTGCTCGTGCAGATCCTCGCCGGGCGCGGCCTGGCCAAGGCGACCGTGGCGATCGATCCTGCGCCGTTCCGCGGTGTGCTGCCGCTGCCGCTCTCGGCTCTCAAATCGGCGTGGCCGGTGCTGAGGAACCCGGCCAACCGAAATCGGGCCGTCGCGCTGACCTATGAGCAGTTCCGCTACGGATTCACCAACGCAGTCGAACCCGACGAAGCAAAGGATCTTCACGAACGCTTTGCCGTGCCCGGGTCCGGGCGCACCATCTTCCAAGCCGCCACAGCGAACTTCAATCCGCGCACGGATGCGAAGGTGGATTCCCGCAACCGTGATCGCGGGCCCCTGCTGATCATCTCCGGCGAGAAGGATCTCACGGTTCCGTGGGCCATCGCCAACGCTTCCTACAAGAAGCAGAAGCGTAACGCGGCGGTCACCGAGATCGTCGAGATCGCGGGTCGAGGGCACTCGCTGACCATCGATCATGGCTGGCGCGAAGTCGCCGATGCCGCGCTCGGGTTCGT
>DATAJN010000429.1:0-4483 GCA_036262105.1 Ilumatobacteraceae bacterium | reverse complement strand
ACCACCTCGGTCGAATCGACCGTCGCCGGGTCGAGCAGCACTACGAGGTCGTGGGAGGTCTGTACGAGCTCGACACCGAGCTTCCTCCTGGAGTCGATCATGGGCAGCTGCTCGAGTTGATGGCTCGCGACAAGAAGGCACTCGGCAGCGAGCTGACCTTCGTCCTGGATGGCCCGACCGGCGTGGAGGTGGTCGCCGATGTACCGGCCGATGCAGCCGCCGACGCGCTCGACGCGATGATGCTGGGGTGACCACACCCCGCTTGGCCACTGCCAGGCTGCTGATGCGTGAGTGGCGCGACAGCGACTGGGAACCCTATGCACAGCTGAATGCCGACCCGGAGGTGATGCGTCACTTCCCGTCCGTGCTCACTCCCGAGCAGAGCGCCGAAATGATCGAGCGGATGGCGGCGGCGTGGGTCGATCGCGGTTTCGGGCTGTGGGCGGTCGAACGAACCGACACGACCGAGTTCATCGGGTTCGTCGGTCTTTCCGCGCCGAGCTGGCAGGCCAGCTTCACTCCCTGTGTCGAGGTCGGTTGGCGGCTCGCCAAGCAGCATTGGGGCCACGGCTTCGCTCCGGAAGCTGCGATTGCGGCGCTCGAGTGGGGCTTTGCCAACGCCGATCCGCCCGACGACCAGATCGTCAGCTTCACCACGGTTTCCAACGTCAACTCGCGCCGTGTCATGGAGAAGATCGGCATGGTGCACGACCTCGACGGCGATTTCGATCACCCGTTCCTGCCCGAGTGGTCCGAGCGCCGCCATGTCCTCTACCGAATCGGTCGCCGCCAGTTCGCCGAGCGCGTGGCACGATAGAGCCGTGGCCCTCATCTCCTTGCTGCACGGACCCAACCTGAACCTGCTCGGCCAACGCGAGCCGCACATCTACGGCACGGCGACACTCGACGATTACGTCACCGTCACGATTGCCGCAGCGCGCGAGTTCGGCCACGAGGTCGAAGCTTTCCAGACCAACCACGAGGGTGAACTGGTCGACGCCATTCATGCCGCGCGTGGCAGATCGGCTGCGATCATCATCAACCCGGGCGCCTTCACCCATTACGCGTGGAGCATCCACGACGCTCTCGCCGCGTTCTCTGGGCCCATCGTCGAGGTTCACATCTCCAACCCGAATGCCCGTGAACCGTGGCGGCACACCAGCGTGATCGCGCCGGTGTCGACTGGCTCGATCATGGGCTTCGGAATGATCGGCTACCGGCTTGCTGTCGAAGCGATCACGGCCAAGCTGGGCGCGCCATGATGCCCCCGCTGGAGATCGCCGGGCGCAGCGATCGTGTGAGGAGCCGATTCGACCAGGCCGAAGCCTTGTTGATCAGCGACCTCGACAACATCCGTTGGCTGACCGGCTTTACCGGCTCCAACGGGTGGCTCCTGATGACGCCGGGCGAGGTCGTGCTGTTCACCGACGGGCGATACGGCGATCAGGCTCGCGCTCAGCTTGCCGCGGCCGGCGTCGACGGCAGTGTCCGGGTGGGCTTGTCGTCCGGCGAGATCCTCGATGCCCTGGCCGATGAGGTTGCGCCGCTCGCCACCCTGGGCTTTGAGTCGGCGCACGTCACCTACGAGCAGTTCCAGCGCTACCAGGCTCTGTTCAAAGCCTCTCTCGTTCCGGTCCGCGGCGTGATCGAGGCCGAGCGGCGGCACAAAGATGCCGGCGAGATCGCCCGCATGGCGGAGGCCTGCAGGATCGCCGACATCGCTCTGTCAGAGGTGGTCTCGACCGCACCGCTCGAAGGTCGAACCGAGGCCGAAGTGCGCAACCAACTGGAGATCCGCATGCGTGAGCTCGGTGCCAGCGGGCCGAGCTACGAGACGATCGTTGCCACCGGACCCGTCAATGCGGCTCGTCCCCATCACCGTCCCACCGACACCCTGATCGAGCGGGGGCACACGGTCATCATCGATGTCGGCGCGCTGTACGACGGATATCACAGCGACATGACACGAACCTTCTTCGTGGGCGATCCGACAACCGAACAGTTGGAGCTGTACGAAGTCGTCCTGTCAGCGCAACGCGCCGGGGTCGCCGGGGTCGAGGCCGGCATCAGCTCGGCCGAGCTCGATGCGGTGTGTCGTGATGCGATCACGGCGGCCGGATACGGCGAGTGGTTCAGCCACGGAACCGGCCATGGGGTAGGACTGTTGATCCACGAAGACCCGTTCATCAACCGCACCGGAGACCTGAAATTGCAGGTCGGAGACGTAGTGACGGTCGAACCGGGGGTCTATCGTGAAGGGTTCGGAGGCATCCGAGTCGAAGACCTCGTGGTCGTCACCGACAATGGGTGCCGAGTACTCACCGCATCGCCGAAGGATTCACCGTGCCCGCCATCACCACCAACGACCTGAAGAACGGAATCACCTTGGAGCTCGACAACGGGCTGTTCCAGGTGGTCGAGTTCCAGCACGTCAAGCCGGGCAAGGGTGGCGCGTTCGTTCGCACCAAGCTGCGCAACGTCAAGACCGGCAACGTCTTCGACCGTACGTTCAACGCCGGCGTCCGCGTCGAACAGGCATTGCTCGAGAAGAAGGACATGCAGTTCCTGTATCGCGATGGCGATCAGTACGTCTTCATGGACACGGACAACTACGACCAGATCCTCGTTGCCCCGGTTGCCCTCGGCGATGCCGCCAACTACCTCGTCGAGCAAGCGGTTGCCATCATCGCGTTCTACCAAGGCGAGATCGTGTCGGTCGAGATCCCGGCTTCTGTCGAGTTGACGATCAGCGACACCGAGCCGGGGATGCAGGGCGATCGAGTCAGCGGTGCGCGCAAGCCGGCCACGCTCGAGACCGGTCTCGTGTTGCAGGTGCCGTTGTTCATCAACCCCGGTGATCGAGTCAAGGTCGATACTCGCAGCGGCGACTACATCACCAGAGTCTGAGGGTGGCGCGACGCAGGCCACGCGCGGTCGACGACGAACGATCCGACTCGCGGGAACGGGCGATGATGCTGCTGTACGAGGCCGATTCCAAGCGTGTGCCTGCCAGCGAAGTGCTCGCCGCCCAGATCTCACCGGCCGACGATTTGGCTACGCTGCTCGTCGAGGGCGTCGAACGGAACCTGCCGCGACTCGACGAGGTGATCACTGCTCATGCCAAGGGTTGGACACTGTCGCGCATGCCGACGATCGACCGCACCGTGTTGCGCATCGCCGGATTCGAGTTGCTCGGGCGCCCCGAGGTTCCCGTTGCTGTAGTGCTCAACGAAGCGGTCGAACTGGCCAAGCGGTTCTCCACCGACGATTCCGGTCGCTTCGTCAATGGGGTGCTGTCGGCGCTTGTGCCCGTGCTGCGGCCGAACACCTGAGTCGAACCAGAGTGTGAGCCCGATGTGGTCTGTGGAGCAACATCCGACACACACCGGCCCTGTCGAACTGCCTGCTCCAGATCCACAACGCTGACGAGAACAGCGCTCAGAGCCGATCAGGATCCGTGGGTGTGTCCCCGAGGTGCGGTCGAGGACAGCGCAACGGTTGACTGAAGCGGCACTACCGAGTGGTGTGCCGTGCAACCCGGGCGAGGATGTCGGCGGTGGCGGCCGGCATCGATGCCGCAGGCGAGTGATCGGTCTCCAGAGTCAGCACCGTGCCACATCGCTGGGCCATCGCGTCTTGATGGGCGAGAGGAATCACTTGGTCTTCGGTGCAACGCACGTAGGTGCTCGGCACTCGTTTCCACGACGCGCCGGTGACCGCCTGAGCGAAGCTCGCCTTCGGCTGCGGCGAGAGTCGAGCGGCCGAGGCTTGCTGCACCGCCGGCTCGCAGCAGCCGTACAACGCGGGAATCGCGGCGGCCGGGTCGAGCGCGATCGCGCCGTCCTCGAGTGTGCGCCGCGCTTGTCCGAGCCCGATGATCTGCTGCGGCGGCAACGCCGCCAAGATCGGAATCGACGCGAGCGATTCACCTTCGTCGAGCACGAACGCGGTCAGGTACACCAGGTGGCGAACACGTTGGGTGCGCGTGGCGGCCTCGGTGATGACCGCCCCTCCGTAGCTGTGGCCGACTAGCACAACGTCGGTGGCAAGACGATCGATCAGATCCGCAACACAAGCAGCATCGCCGTGCAGATCACCCAACGGTCGGTCGGAGGTGCCATGACCGGGTAGGTCGACCGCGTACGAAGGCACACCGCGTTTATCGAGCTCCGCCTGCACCGCCGCCCAGCACCAGGCACCGTGCCAGGCACCGTGAACCAACACGATCGGAGTGACTGAAACCAGAGTGTCGGTCATCTCGTCATCATCGCACGGCAGCGCGACACACCAGCGGTGTTCCCTGAGCGTGGCGAGCACGTGCCGTAAGGTGGTGATCATGCGCTTGCACCGTCATCTCATCGCTGCTCTGGTCATCATCTGCTGTGCACTCGGTGCCTGCAGCGACGACAAGCCGGCAGCGACCGCAACCTCTCCGAGCGTCGCCCAACCATCGTCCGATACCGCGGGTCCGTCCGGCGGCGAT
>DATAJN010000428.1:0-2464 GCA_036262105.1 Ilumatobacteraceae bacterium | reverse complement strand
CAGCTCGAGCCCGTTGCGTTCGGCGACCGCCTGCAGCGGCGGGAACCACTGCGCGGCGTGCGAGTCGCCGAACAGCACGACCTTGATCGACGATGACAGCTTGCCGTACCGGCAAGGGTTGAGATGATCGTCGACTCCGATCGCCACGCAACCGTCTGGATAGACGGCCGGGCGGTCGTCGAAGAGCTTGGCGAGCGAGGGCCGCATGTTGCTCGGAACGGCCACCGTCGTCAGGCCTTGTTTGAGCACGGCCAGATTGGCCGCTAGAAGATTGCCCAGGTCAGTACCGGTGAGCGGCTCGGCCGTCGCCGTCGCCGGGTCGATCACCGCTGGCGTTGCTGCGCCGGGCGGTGCGGTGGTGGTCGGCGCCGTGAGCGCCAACACGGGGGCCGCGGCGACCGTCCCGGAGTCGAGCCGTCGTGGAATCGTCAGCGAGATTGCGCCAACGCCGATGATCGTGGCGCACAACATCCCGCCGAGTGCCAGGCCTCGGCTCGGCCGCAAGGCGATCCACGGGGAGTGGCGAATGGGGTCTTCGACGAGCCGCAACGAGACTGCCGCCAGGCCAACGGCGACCGCGATGGCCAAGAACCTCTGGCCGAGCGAGAGCGGCCCCCATCTTGCCTCCGCCAGGACGAGCGCCGGCCAGTGCCACAGGTAGATCGCGTACGAGCGTCGCCCGATCCACTGCAGCGACTCATGCTGCAGCACGGCACCGGGCGCGAACGGGGCGGCATCGCTTCCCCCGGCTACGACGATCAGCGCCGTGCCGATCACCGGCAGCAGCGCAGCCGAGCCGGGGAAGGCGACAGAATCATCGAAGGTGAGCACCGCGGTCGCGACGCCGGCCACGCCCACCCAACCGGCGACACCGCGGGCCGTCGGCGACACGAGCCGCCATGCCGGGCCTGCCACGGCCAGGAGGCCACCGACGGCGAGCTCCCACATTCGTGCCGGTAGCAGGTAGAACGCTCCGGTCGGGTGTGTGCGCGTCATCCACAGACACGTGGCGAACGAAGCCACGGCGACCGTGATCATCATCACCGTGACCAAGCGGCGATAGCGACGCGGCCGGCGGTGGAGGGCGAGCAACGTCAACGGCCAGAACAGGTAGAACTGCTCTTCGACCGCCAGCGACCAGAAGTGCAGCAGGGGAGAGGGTGTGCGCCCGAGCTGCGATGCGAAGTAGTCGCCGAGGCGAGCGGCGAAGACGATGTTGATGACGAAGCCGCCGGCAGCGAGCGCATCGGTGGCCAGCGGACGCTGAGCGATCGGCGACAACAGCACCTGCGATGCGATGACGGTGACCGCCACGACCACGCACGAGGCGGGCAGCAACCGTCGCGCCCGCCTGGCCCAGAAGCGGGACAACGAGATGGTGCCGGTGCCGGCTACCTCGCGGAGGAGCAGTCTGGTGATGAGGAAGCCGGAGAGCACGAAGAACACATCGACGCCGACGAACCCACCGGAGAACCGTCCGATCCGAG
Organism: Ilumatobacteraceae bacterium; assembly: GCA_036262105.1. Lineage (GTDB taxonomy): Bacteria > Actinomycetota > Acidimicrobiia > Acidimicrobiales > Ilumatobacteraceae > JAENVT01. The sequence goes on along the minus strand of DATAJN010000428.1, from coordinate 977 downwards.
CGTGAAACAGGATGACAGCGATGACGGCCACTGCTCGCAAGCCCTCGATGTCGGGCCGAAACTCGTCGTCGCCGACCGGGCCTTGGTTCGTCATCTTCCACTGCCTCCGCACGCTGACACTAGACCGAGTGACCATCTCGGCCACCGGATCCGGAGCTAGGAGGTGGGCGGGAGCACCCCAACCTGTGGATATCTGTGCATAAACACTGCCTATTCACCTTCTGTCCCCAGAGAATTCAGCTCATATTCAGTGGTTTTACCCCTTCCTCCCCACAGGCCGAAGGCTTTAGGGTTCACGCCCGTAGCTAGCAGCGGTGTGAGGCGCGGATGGGCAGTGATGACCAGAGCAAGCGGGCGTCACTGCGGGGTAGGGAGACTCTAAACCTGCGACCTCGCACCGCCGCTGGTCAGCCGTGTCGAGCGATTCGACCAGATTCTCGAGCAATCTCGTCGATAGCATTGACATGGGTGTAACTACAGTGCTGTAATCTCACAACTGCTTGTGGTGGATGCCGGCAAGGGGATGTTCTTGCCACCACATCTTGTGGTCATCCAGCAAAATCGATACCGTCTCTTCGTCTCCCAAAGGAGCTCCACATGTCACTGGCGCCTGACCGTCTCGCCATTGGGATCACTCGTCACTTCACGTCGCCGGGCACCCATCCGTACGGGCAGGTGCAGTGGGAACGCCGTGATGCGCGGATCAACAACTGGAAAGACGGCACGACCGCGTTCGAACAGCTCGACGTCGAGTTCCCGGTGTCGTGGTCGCTCAATGCCACCAACATCGTCGCCCAGAAGTACTTCCGCGGCACGCTCGGCACGCCCGAGCGCGAGTCGTCGCTGCGCCAGGTCATCGACCGCGTGGCCGACACCATCAGCCGATGGGGGGTCGACGGCGGCTACTTCGTCAACCCGCACGAGGTCGAGGCCTTCAATGAGGAGTTGAAGTACATCCTCGTCACGCAGCGGGCCGC
>DATAJN010000427.1:0-4247 GCA_036262105.1 Ilumatobacteraceae bacterium | reverse complement strand
CATGGATTGTCGAACATGAGCGGAGAGTTTCCCAGAGCTACGGTGACGGCACCGATCCGGAAAGGGGAGACGTGAGGGCAGCGGTTGCAACTGGGATCAACGAGACCGAGCCGCTGTCCATGCTCGAACTGCGCGACGACTGGCCCGAGCCCGTGGCCCCGTATGGTCACACGATCGTGCGAGTCGCGGCAACGTCGATCAACATGCACGATCTGTGGTCGATGCGCGGCATCGGCGTGCGCGCCGATCAGTTCCCCATGGTTCTCGGTTGTGACATCGCCGGATGGGACGAGCGCGGCAACGAGGTGATCGTCTCTGGCTCCTTCGGCAATCCGGATGCCGGTCACGGCGACGAATCGTTCGATCCCGACAGGGCGCTGATCTCGGAGCGGTTTCCGGGAGCCTTCGCCGACCTCACCATCGTGCCCCTTCGCAACCTCGTGCCGAAGCCTGCGTTCATGACGATGGAAGAGGCCGGGTGCATCACGGTTGCCTGGACGACAGCGTTTCGCATGTTGTTCACCCGTGGCTGTGCCCAGCCTGGCGAAACGGTCTTGATCCAGGGAGCCGGTGGCGGTGTGGCAACGGCCGCGATAGCACTTGCCCGTGCCGCTGGGCTGCGTGTGATCGTCACCAGTCGTTCGGCCGACAAGCTGCGCAGAGCTCTGGAATTGGGCGCGCACGAGGTTCTTGAAACCGGTGCTCGTCTGTCGGCGCCGGCCGACCTCGTCATCGAGACCGTTGGCGAAGCAACGTGGAAGCACAGCCTGCGCAGCGTGCGCATGGGAGGCAGGGTCGTGGTGTCCGGAGCGACAACTGGCGGTGACGCCAGTGCCGAACTGTCGAGGGTGTTCTACAGGCAGATCTCGATCATCGGCGTCAGTGGCGCGAGCCGTGTGGAGACCGAGCAGTTGTTGCGTTTCATGGAAGCCGCCGATCTTCATCCGGTGGTCGATTCCGTCTATCCGATCGAGCAGATCCATGCGGCCTTCGAGCGAGCGCAACAGCCCGACCTCTTCGGCAAGGTCGTCGTTCGGATTGGTCAGCCGTGACCGTGCTCTTGCCGTCCTTGAACGCCCAGTTCGACGATCGCCGTGCCGCCGTGTCGGTTGCCGGCGAAGCGGTGTCGTGGGCGCAACTGGGCAGGCGCGCAGCCGCCGTGGCTCAGCATCTCGCCGGCATGCCCGCGGTTGCCATACGGGCCACGGCCACGCTCGATACCGTCGTGGGCGTTGTCGCCGGGTTGATGGCGGGCGTGCCCGTGGTACCGATGCCCGCCGACGCCGGGCCCATGGAACGCGAGCACATGCTGCGCGACTGCGGTGCGACGGCAACCATCGGCGACCCGCAATGGCCCGAGGTCACGCTGCCGCAAGTACCGGTTGCCGGCGAATCCGATTGGTGGGGTGACGAACCAGCCGAGGCCTCTACTGCGCTGATCATGTACACGTCCGGCACGACGGGTCTTCCCAAGGGCGTGGTGCTCTCCCGTCGAGCGATTGCCGCCGACCTCGATGGTCTGGCCGAGGCCTGGGAGTGGTCGCCGGCCGACACGTTGGTTCACGGCCTGCCGCTGTTCCACGTGCACGGGTTGGTGCTCGGTGTGCTCGGCGCGTTGCGCGTCGGTTCCAGCCTCGTTCACACCGGCAAGCCGACTCCACAGGCGTACGCAGAAGCCGGCGGGACGATGTACTTCGGTGTGCCCACGGTGTGGTCACGCGTCTGCGCCGAGCCCGCGCTGGCCACATCGCTCGCGCATGCACGACTGGTCGTGTCTGGTAGCGCGCCGTTGCCGGTTGCCGTGTTCGACGAGATGACCAGACTGATCGGTCAGGCGCCGATCGAGCGGTACGGGATGACCGAGACCCTCATCACCGTGTCGACGCGTGCCGACGGAGAGCGGCGGCCCGGTTGGGTGGGTGTGCCGATCTGCGGCGTGGAGAGCAGGCTGGTCGACGACTCCGGTGCCGGTTTGGGCCACGACGGGTCGACGATCGGCGAACTGCAGATTCGCGGTGCGACCATCTTTGACGAGTACTTGAATCGGCCAGATGCGACGACGGCATCGTTCGACGGCGACTGGTTCCGAACGGGCGATGCGGCAGTGATCGATGCCGGCGGCTTTCATCGCATCGTCGGACGCCAATCCGTCGACATCATCAAGACGGGCGGGTTCAAGGTCGGCGCCGGCGAGGTCGAAGCGGCGTTGCTCACTCATCCAGCGGTCTCCGAGGCTGCGGTCGTCGGCGTCAGCGACCCGGATCTTGGCCAGCGGATCGTGGCCTTCGTCGTGTGCGACGGAGTAGAGGGTGCGGTCCTGATCGAGCACGTGGCGGCGCTGCTCTCGGTGCACAAGCGTCCACGCGAGGTTCGAGTCGTCGCCGTGCTACCTCGCAATGAGATGGGCAAGGTGCAAAAGACGCTGCTGACGTAGCTGTGGAGTGTCTCGGGGCGCCGGGGTGAGCACCAAACACTCCACAGGCTCTAGTCGGGGGCGACGAAGTGCGTCACCAGGTCGCCGATGCCTTCGATCGTGCTGGTCAACACATCACCGGGGTGCAGGAACCGAGGCGGCTTGCGGGCATAGCCGACGCCCTCGGGAGTACCTGTGAAGATCAGGTCGCCCGGCAGCAGCGGGCACTTGTCCGAGATGTACTCGATCAAGGTGGGGATGTCGAAGATCAGCATCGAGGTACGCGACGTCTGCAGTGTTTCGCCGGCGAGCGAGCTGTGGATGGCGAGGTCCATGGAGTTGTCGAACTCGTCCAGCGTGACCAGCCATGGGCCTGTGGGGCCGAAGCCGTAGCGAGACTTGCCGAGGCTCCATTGCGGTGCCGGGCCTTTTCGTTGAAGCACGCGATCCGACAGGTCCTGGCCGACGGTGAAGCCGGCCACGTACGAGAGTGCGTCGGCGGCGCCGACTCGGTAGGCGCGGCGTGAGATCGCCACGACCAGTTCGATCTCCCAGTCGGTGTCGACCGGCAGTTCCACCGCATGCGATGGGCCGACGATGCAGCTCGGCCACTTCGTGAACACGGTCGGCTCCTCTGGCACGCTGAAGATCCCCTCCTCGGCGTGGGCCTTGTAGTTGAGGCCGATGGCGAAGACCTGCGGAGGGCGGGGTACGGGCGCCTTCAGGTGTTGCCCATCGACCTCTCCCGTGCCGCGTGCACCGACAGAGGCTCCCCATTCGACGAGCGGCTGCCAGTCGTCGAACATCAGCTGCGGATCGGCGGAGAACCGGTTGTCGCTGGCAGTGGCCACGTCGACGACCTTGCCGTCGACGAACGTGCTCAGGCGGTCGGAGAGGTTGAACAAGCGCATGGATCGACAGCATATGCACCGACGGCGAGCCGCACATCTGTCGAGTATCGGCGTGGTCGCGGTACTCTCGCTGGCATGCGTGTCGGTGTCGATCTTCCGTACTTTCTGCACGCGGTCGAGATCCGCGACTATGTCCAGGCGGCGCAAGACCTTGGCTACGCGCACATCGGCTTTTCCGAGCATGTGGTGTCGTCGAGTGCGTCTCCGTTCCCGCCGGGTTTGTCGTTCGACGAGCCGTGGCACGAATCATTCACGCTCCTTGCCTTCCTCGCAGCCATCACCGAAGGAATCGAGTTGAGTACCGGCATGACGTTGCTCGCGTTACGTCCCGCCGCGCTCGCTGCAAAGCAGGCGGCCGAAGTCGACTTGCTGAGCGGCGGGCGTCTGCGACTGGCGGTCAGCGTCGGTTGGCAGCGGCGCGAGCTCGAAGCCCTGGGAGTCGATCCGTCGACGCGTGGTGCCCGCATCGAAGAACAGATCGAAGCGATGCGTCTGCTGTGGACCCAAGACCTCGTCACCTATCGCGGCAAGCACGTGGTACTCGAGGAGGTCGCCTTGCATCCTCGTCCCGATCGATCGATCCCCATCTGGATGGGCGGGGGCAGCTTCGACACCGCCGGCATGCCGCAAGATGTCACGATCAAGCGCGCCGCACGGTTGGCAGACGGCTTCAAGATGATGGCGCCGCTCGGAACCAACCTCGACGGCATGCTGCAGTTGGTCGATCGGCTTCGCTCCGAGGTCGTCGCCGCCGGACGCGATGCCGAGTCGTTCGGACTGGAGGGCCGGCTCGTCACCCATGTGACGCCGCCCGATCAGTGGGCATCGAACGTTCGAGCCATGCGCGAGGCGGGTGTTTCACACTTCGGCATCGCCAACCGGATCGTCTCCGGAACGGTCGCGAATCAGATCGACCTCATCAC
>DATAJN010000426.1:0-4568 GCA_036262105.1 Ilumatobacteraceae bacterium | reverse complement strand
GTACCGGTTCGCGAATCGCTCATCGTCGAGCTCTACTCCAAGTAATTCGAAGCCCACCAGCATCCAAAGGCACACCCATGCTCGTCATTCAGCGCCCCACCGTCGAAGCCATCGGCGACGAAGACAACAACCGTCAGCGCTTTGCTGTCGGTCCACTCGAGCCTGGTTTCGGCCACACCATCGGCAACTCGCTGCGACGCACGCTGCTGTCGTCGATTCCTGGTGCCGCGATCACGGCAGTCCGTTTCGACGACGCCCTGCACGAGTTCGACACCATTGCCGGCATCTCTGAGGATGTCACCGACATCATTCTGAACCTCAAAGACATCGTGCTCACCTCGATCAGCGATGAAGACATCGTCCTGCGACTCGACGTGCGTGGCCCGGCCGACATCACTGCCGGTGATATCAAGTGCCCGAGCGAGATCGAGATCCTCAACAAAGATCTTCACCTCGCCACGCTCAACTCGAAGGGTCGCCTTGCCGTCGATCTCACCGTCGGTCGCGGCCGCGGCTACTTGTCGAGCGATCGCGACTCCCAGACCCGCACCATCGGTGTTGTGCCGATCGACGCGATCTTCTCGCCAGTGCGTCGTGTGATGTTCGAGATCGAGCCGACCCGGGTCGAGCAGAGCACCAACTACGAGCGCCTCGTGCTCGACATCGAGACCGACGGTTCCATCTCGCCTCGCGAGGCCCTGGCCTCGGCCGGCGCCACGCTTCGTTCGCTCGTCGACCTGGTTGCCAACCTCAGCGACGAGCCGCAGGGCCTCGAGCTGGGTGAGGTTGCCGCGGTTGCCGCTTCGTCGCCCGACCTCGACCTGCCGATCGAAGACCTCGATCTGTCAGAGCGTCCGCGCAACTGTCTCAAGCGCGCCCAGATCAACACCGTCGGCGAACTCCTCACCAAGACCGAAGACGACCTGCTCAACATCACCAACTTCGGCCAGAAGAGCCTCGACGAGGTCAAGCAGAAGCTCGACGAGCGCGGCTTGACGCTGCGCGGCTGATCACGAGCGACGGAGACAACCCATGCCTGCAACCCCACGCCGAGCCCGCAACTTCGGGAGCAGCTCGCAACACCAGAAGCTGATGATGGCCAACCTCGCTGCCTCGCTGATCGCGGCCGAGGGCATCGTCACTACCGAGGCCAAAGCGAAGGCGTTGCGACCCATCGCCGAGAAGCTGATCACCAAGGCCAAGAAGGCCCAAGACGAAGGCGCCATGCGCATCCATCGCATCCGTCAGATCCAGGGATACCTCGGCGACAAAGAGATGACCCACAAGCTCGTCAACGAAGTCGCTCCCCGCTACGAGGATCGCAACGGTGGGTATCTGCGGATCCTGAAGCTCGGCCCACGCCAGGGCGACAACGCCCCCATGGCGCGCATCGAACTCGTTTGAGCCACTGCGGCTAGCCCGCGTGGGTCAACGCAGGCGGCGATTCGGTCCGCCGGTGCCCGTTTCGCCGCCCACGTCGATGTGAGACGCCGATACATCTGCCGAGCTGGTCTTGACACCAAGGCACGTAAGCTTGGGGACGTGACGAAACACCGCATCTCGATCACTTACTGCGTGCCTTGAGATTATTCGGAGCGCGCCGTGAGCGCCGCCCACGACTTGCTGCACGACTACCAACACGTCATCGCTGAGCTCCGGCTGGTGACCGGTTCGAAGGGCGTCTTCGACGTCGTCGTCGACGGGGACGTGCTGTACTCCAAACGTGTCACGGGTCGCCACGCCAAGCTTGGCGAGGTGCTCGAACTGTTCCGCAACCGATACGCAGCGAACGTCGAGGTCTACGAGCGTTGACGATTGCTAGCTTCGGTTGGTGATGTTGCGCCGAGCCAGGCTGACCGTCGCCTACGACGGAGCGTTGTTCCACGGATTTGCCGAGAGCGGCGACGACGTGCGAACCGTTGTCGGTGTGCTGCGCGAGGCGATGGAGAAGGTCGTGCGCCAGCCGATCGAAGTCGTTGGGGCCGGTCGCACCGACGCGGGGGTCCACGCCTGGGGTCAAGTGATCAGCTGCGACCTTCCCGACGACATCGACCTCGACGCGCTCGAACGGCGGGTGAATCGGATGTGCAGCCCCGAAGTGGTCGTCCGTTCGGCTTCGTGGGCCGAATCGCCCGACTTCAGTGCCCGGTTCAGCGGCATCTGGAGGCACTACCGCTACCACGTCTGGAACTCAGCCGAACTCAACCCCTTTCTGGCCCCGACCTCGTGGCATGTCACCCAGCCGTTGTCCATGCCGGCTCTGCAACTCGCCTGTGATCCGTTGCTCGGCGAACACGATTTCTCGTCGTTCTGCCGCCGCCCCAAGACCGTCGAGGGAGAACGGGAGCCGTCGATGGTGCGCAAGGTGATGATCGCCAGATGGTCAGAGGTGCCCACCGACTTCGGAGACGGCTTGTTGCGTTTCGAGATACGCGCCAACGCCTTCTGCCACCAGATGGTGCGATCCATCGTCGGCACCATGATCGATGTCGGTGTCGGGCGCCTTCACGCCGGCGACTTCCGCGGCATCCTGCTGGCCAAGAACCGGCAGGCGGCCGGACAGGTGGCTCCGCCGAACGGCCTGTGCCTCTGGGAAGTTGGATACGCGTAGAACCGCGGGAACAATGAGACCGGCACGGTCGTTGACCCCGAAACACTGCCGTCAGGAGGGCCGATGAACTCGAAACGCATCTTGATCATCTCGACCCCTGTCGGCCCGCTGGGTAGCGGCGTCGGTGGCGGTGCCGAGCTCACGTTGCACAGCCTCGTGCTGGGGCTGACCGGTCGTGGTCATCACGTCGAGGTCCTCGCCCCGGAGCACTCGCTGCACGTTGGCACGGTTCTGCATCAGATCCCCGGCACGCTGCAACCGAGCGCACACACGGCTGGGCGCGACACGCCGGTCACGATCATCGCCGACGGTGTGCTGGCGGCGATGTGCGACTGGGCACGTGCCCATCAGGACGACTTCGACGTGATCCTCAACCTCGCCTACGACTGGTTGCCCTACTACCTCACGCCCTTCTTCGTCACCACGCCGCTCGCCCACCTCGTCAGCATGGCGACGTTGAGCGATGTGATGGACGATGTCATCGAACGTGCTGCTGGGTTGCGTCCGCGGAACCTGGCCATGCACAGCCGTGCCCAGGCCGACACATTTCCGAGTCTCGCCGCGGTGGTGCCCATCGTCGGCAGCGGCGTCACGGTCGAGCGCTACGACATGCACATCACCGCCGACGAACCCGCTCGTCTCGGATTCATCGGAAGGATCTCCCCGGAGAAGGGCCTGGCCGATGTGGTCGCCGTTGCCGAGGCCACCGGGTTGCCGCTCAAGGTGTGGGGACTGATGCAGGATCGTTCGGTGTGGGACGCGGCTGTCGCCGCCCATCCCGGTGCCCAGGTCTCGTACGAGGGCTTCCTGCCCACCGACGACCTGCAGGCGGCGATCGGCGGGTGCGCGGCAATCGTCATGGCCCCGAAATGGGTCGAGGCGTTCGGCAACGTGGCCATCGAGGCAATGGCCACAGGCGTCCCGGTCATCGCTTACCGCCGCGGCGGACCAGCCGAGATCATCGTCGACGGCGAGACTGGTTTCCTCGTCGAGCCTGACGACGTCGCCGGCCTGATCGCCGCCGTCAGTCGGATCCACGAACTGGATCGGGTGGAATGCCGCCAGAGAGTCGAGGAGGAGTACTCGATCCAGGCGTACGCAGCGAGAATCGAACGTTGGCTCGACGCCGTGATGGAGTGTCACCGGAACTCGTGGTCGTCGGAGCAGGCCTGAATCGCAGGCTTCGGCACGATTCAGCTGGTGCGTTTGCCGCTTTCGTCGAGAAACCCGTATCATTTCACGGTTCCCTGGCGGCGCATCGCCGGGCCGCGAATCCAGTCTGAAGGTTCGAAATGCCGACTTACAGCCCCAAAGCGAGCGAGATCACCCGCGCCTGGCACGTCATCGATGCCGACGGCCTGGTGCTCGGCCGCATGTGCACCGAAGCTGCCCGCGTGTTGCGTGGCAAGCACAAGCCGACCTTCGCCCCGCACATCGACAGCGGTGATCACGTCGTGGTCATCAACGCCAGCAAGGTCGTGCTCACCAAGGACAAGGCTGCCAACAAGGGCGTCTATCGCTACAGCGGTTACCCGGGCGGTTTGAAGACCGAGACGTACGAGAAGCTGCTCGGCCGCAGGCCGGAAGAGGCGATTCGTCGCAGCATCCAAGGCATGCTGCCGAAGGGTCCGCTCGGGCGGCAGATGATCAAGAAGCTGAAGGTCTACGCCGGCCCCGAACATCCTCACGCAGCACAGCTCCCCGTCGTCCTCGATCTCGCTGCGGCCAAGGCCCGCTGAGCGCGAAAGGAAACCGTCACATGGCAACCAAACCGCTCACCCAGACCACTGGCCGACGCAAAGAGGCCGTCGCTCGAGCCCGCCTGCGCCCTGGCACCGGCACGCACACGATCAACGGCAAGGCGTTCGACGCGTACTTCACCACGGCCATGCAGCGCATGACCGTCACCGAGGCGCTGCGCGTCACCGAGAGCGAGACCACGTACGACGTCGATGCG
>DATAJN010000425.1:0-6722 GCA_036262105.1 Ilumatobacteraceae bacterium | reverse complement strand
GCGTAGGAGATCGGCGTGTGCGTGCGACCGGGCCCGGTCAGACCGAACAGGTCGCCGGCGATCACTCGCACGGTCGCTCCATCTCGTTGCTCGCGCGCGTTCTCCGAGGCGAGAAGGTCTTGGTACGCGGGCGTGGTCATCTTCAGCGACGACGGCAGGTTGACCCACAACTGCAGGCCATGACTGCGGCCGCCACGTTGCTGCGCGGCCGCCGAGGGCCCTTCCTTGTGGAGCACGCCCGACCCGGCGGTCATCCACTGTGTGTCGCCGGCATGCAGGAATCCGTGATTGCCCATCGAGTCGCGGTGCTCGGCATCGCCCTCGAGGAGGTAGGTCACGGTCTCGAAGCCGCGATGGGGATGCCACGGTGTGCCGGTACCTTCGCCGGGAGCGAACTCGACCGGCCCGAAGTGGTCGAACAGCACGAACGGGTCGATGTAGGAGAGGGAGGCGGTGGGGAAGGGGCGGCGGACGACGAATCCATCACCTTCGACGGCGCGTTGCGCTCGAACGAGGCGGGTGACGGTGGCAGTTGAAACAGGCATTGGACAGCTCCTTGGTTGTTGCTCACACAACAGTTGACAGAGTGTAACTATTCCGGCGTGGTTCAGTGCAGGCCGGGCACAGCGGCGATCGAGCGGTCGATGCAGGCTCGAAGGCCCGCCACAACGACGGGGGGAAGCGCAGCACTGGGGGTTGACGCAATCGGAGCGTAGACAGCGCGCGTGAAGGGGTCGTTGCACAGCAGCACCGGCCATGGCTCCACCGTGAACACCCCCGGTGCGGTCTCGGTGAATCGAGCGGTTGCCGCCAGTTCGTCGAGTGTGCGCGCGTCGGCATAGACCCCGCGTCCGGGTGTGCCCATGCCGGACATGAAGTTGCCCACGCTCCAGTACACCCATGTCCCGTTGACCTTTTCGATCGGCTGGATCACGTGTGGGCCGTGTTCCACGATGAGGTCGATGTGAGTCAGTGCAGTGAGGTCGGTGATGAACTGTCGGTCATCGGGCAGGGGAGCGGGCAGCAACTCCTGGTGGATGTGCACGCTCACCACCACCACCTCGGCACCGGCGGCGCGGGCCGCATCGACGGCAGTGGCAACCTGCCGAGCCGACGCGGCGAAGTTGAGCCGCCACGGGTCGGTCGGCAACACACTGTTCGAGAAGCGCGTGTACGAGAGGTGGGCCAGTCGCACACCGTTCACGGTGATGAGTGTGGTGTTCGCCTCTTCCGGAGATCGAGCCGTGCCGACGTGGGAGAGGCCTGCGGCGTCGAGAGCCGCGAGCGTGGTATCGATACCCGACTCATCGAGATCGTTGCTGTGATTAGATGCCGTACTGCACCGGTCGAAACCGATCCGCTCGAGGGCCGCGGTGATCTCGTAGGGCGCAAGGAGCCGGTGCCCGCCGAAGGGTGAGTTGCCGTAGATCCCGGCGCGTTCCCCCGGCACGCCGATCGGGGTTTCCATGTGACAGATCGCAATGTCGGCAGCCGCGATCATCGGCGTGATCGAGGCGAGCAAGGGTGCGAACTCGTAGCGCACACCCGTGCCCGGAGCAAGGGCGGCAGCCGCATCGATGACTGCGCTCTCCGTCAACACGTCGCCGGTGGCGAGCAGGCTGAACGTACGCGCCGGAGGAGCCACACGGGAGGCAGGCCGCAGTGTGGCCGAGTTCGCCGGCTGGAGGCTCGCCGCGGTGGCCGACACCACGGTCGCGCAGGTGAAGCCGAGCGCACTCGCAACGAGTAGCCGGACCGCCCGCCCGGTCATCTGCTCAACGTTCGAGCAGACGAATCCGTGAGAACGTCTTGACGCGCGAGCACTCGATGTCGTCGCGCAACGCCGCCCACGCCTGTTCGACGGTTGCTCCCTTCGCCGAGGCGACCACCATCGTCCCGTCGAATCGCTCCGCCTCGGCGACCCACACTGCCGTCACCCCGATCAGGCGACCATCGCGGGAACGAACGTGGTTCTCGCGGTAGTCCATCATCGTTCGCCAACCGGCACGCTCGAGCTCGCGCCGGTCTTCTGGCTCGAGGGACACGCCGTGGCGCCGAGGTCGCATTGCTGGTTCGCGCATGCTGAACGCCATAGCCCGATTGTGGACTACGACGCCTGTGGATCGTCAGTACCAACTACCTGTGGATTCGCTGGGGATATTCGCTCGAATGCTGTGCGCGAGAATGGGCCGATGTCAGCACAAGCACGACTCACTGAACTCGGCATCCAACTGCCCGAGCCGATGGCTCCCGCGGGCTTGTACCGCTCGTCGGTGCGCGTCGGCGACCTCATCTTCCTCTCGGAAGCCGGGCCGAGACACGCCGACGGAAGTTTCGTCACCGGCAAGGTCGGGGGAGCGGTCAGCCTCGAAGCCGGGCGCGAGGCCGCTCGTTTGGTCGGGCTGCAACTTCTGGCGAGCCTGCACGTCGAACTGGGGTCGCTCGACAGGGTGGTACAGGTGGTCAAGCTGTTGGGCATGGTCAACTGCGCGCCAGGTTTCAACAACACACCTGCGGTGATCGACGGTTGTTCCGAGTTGTTCATCGAAGTGTTCGGCGAAGCGGGACGAGGGGCGCGCAGCGCTGTCGGCATGGCCGAGTTGCCATTCGACATCTCGGTCGAGGTCGAAGCGATCGTGCAGGTTTCGTAGCTCCGCTTCTGGGAGCCTCGATGCCGTAGACTTTCGTCATGACGAAAGTGACCAGTGGCACTGCGGTGCAGCGGTCGCGGTGCCGGTGGTGCCGCCGCGTGCTTCCCACCCAGAAGATGGGCCGTCCGAGGGCGTTCTGCAGCCAGGCGTGCCGGCAGTGGGACTGGGTCGGTCGCCAGCGGGCACGCGAGTTGCAGCTCAACGAGGACGAGTTGATCGTGACCAAAGCAGCGTTGGATCAACTCCACGACGAGTTGTACGTGCTGGCCTGCGCCGTCGACGACGCCGAACGCGACCTTGCCGCCGCCGGCAAGAGCCCGCACGTGAAGGAGATCACGGAGATGCTGCAGTGGCTACTGGAAGCCGCCCGCCCGATCCGAGATCGAGAGATTGGAGCACAGCGCCCATAATCATCGTTATGTCAGGTTGAGGTCGCGCCTATCTCACTCTGTCCATTCTCACTGGCAATCTGTGCGCGTTCGCGGGTGCCCTGACGACCGCCTGGTTCAGTGGTGGTGGCCGTGCCCTCCGATGTCGGGGTTGAGCTGGTGCAAGATGCCGAGGGTGTTACGGGTGTCCCAGATCTCGGCGATCTTTCCATCTTCGACCCGGTACATGGATACACCGGTGAACTCCACGGGCTGGGCCGTCGCTGGCACGCCCATGTACTCGCCCCGGCTTGTGCCACGAGCAGTCCAACGCACCGCGACGATGTCTGCGCATGCCACGGTGAAGTGGTCCGTGACGCTGAGGTCGGGGAATGCGGTCCACTGTTCTTCCAGCCATGCCGAGGCGCCATCGGTGCCGTGGTAGGTGGCCTCACCCGGCATGGCGGTGGGATGGATCAGCAGGTGTGGCGAGACGATCGCGGTAGTCAATCCGAACTCGTGCTCGGACAGGACCTCTGTGATCCAGCGCTGAATGAGAGCGCGGCTGACTTCGCCAATTGCGGTGGAGTCTCCCCCGTATGGCGGGTTGGTGATGAGCTCGTGCTCATAGACGCGTGCCGGCGCGCCTCTGTCGAACTGGTAGATCTCGATCCGGCGCGTCGTCGTCTCCGGTTGTGCCTGCGGGGGGCTGATCGCGACCACGACATCATCAAAGGCCGCCACGTTGTCGAACTGGGTGTCGTCGTCGTTGACCGTTCGACGGAATGCGGTGAGGTTCGCCTCGGCCATCGACGTGAGCTCCCGTGGTGCGGAGGGTGGGGCGACGCCCAGCTGCTGCATTTCGACGAGGGAATCCATGCCGAACCACATTTCGGCGAGTTTGCCGCCCTCGAGGCGAACCATGTTGACCATGCCGTAGTCCAACCGTCCTCCCGTCGGCGGCGGAGCATGTTCCCCCTGACCGGAGAAGGTTCCGTAGGTCGGCAACAGCACCGCGACGTAGTCGTCATCGGCGATCATCACCGGGATCGGATGCCAGGAATCCGGTGACAACACCTTGAACCCCGCCCAGGTCGAGACCATGCCCTCCGGCCCTGCCTCGACGCTCCCGCCAAGCGGATGATGGAACACGAGCCCTGGCGCGACGACTTCGCGAACGGCGTCCCAGTCGTCGTCGTTGAACCCCCGAATGAACCGAGCCGCCGCGGCCTTGTTCGCCTCCTGAACATCGCCAGACGTCTTCGTTGATGCGGTCATGCCAACTCCGCTCCTGCATCGCCCTCTCTCGATCGTCCACCCACCGCCCATTCTTCGACCAGGGCAGAAGGTCCCTTGGGCCGGGCCTGCCGATGATCGCGGCGTGGTGCAGGGCACAACACACTGGTTCGGACATTTCGATCGGTCCGTCCTGTCCGACAACGAAATCGTAAGGTTCTCGATTTCGCGTCACCGATGTGCCGCTAGGGGACGCGAACGCGAGCACGCAGCCTATTGCCACCGACTCGCGCGCACCGAACTGCCGATCTCGTGCACTCCCCAGGGATCGTGCGATTGTGATCAGGGAGCGCCAATGTGCCGCTCGGCGCCTCTTCCGACTCTGTTTTATCGAGGTAGCTCGATAAAACAAGCGGCGTCGTGCGCACCATCGTCGAGTCGTTCGATGCGGAACCTGTTGGGCACAGCACCGCGACTGATCATGTGACGCTGGTGATCGAACAAACGCAGCTTGAAAAACGTCGCCGCAGGCTCGGCAACATCGTCGAACAACGAAAGCCACTCCGCGGCATGTTCGCGAGCGAACGCTCTAGTTCTTAGCTCTGCCGGCGCTCAGGCTGCACAACGTGGCGCAGGCGGGTGGTGATGTCGTCGAGGTCGGGGTTGGACGCGGCGATCCAGATGACAAGCTCATAGACATCGCCGTTGGAAGCCCGTGAGGCCTTGACGCCATTGAGTTCGAGAAACACAGCAGCGGCCAGCCAGCCCAGCCGCTTGTTGCCGTCGACCAGGGCGTGATTGTTGACGATGGATTGCAACAGCGCTGCGGCCTTAGCGAGCAGGTCTGGGTAGGCGTCCTGTCCGAAAGCGGTGGCCTGCGGTCGCGCCGCGGCGGAGCCGAGGAGGCCGATGTCGCGAATCGGTGGTGGGTCGCCGAGCAGCGTGCGAGCGAGGTCGATGAGGTCGTCGAGGTCCAGGTACTCGAGCGGGTCGCTCATTCGCCGAGGCGTTGGAGCGCGTCGGCGTGCTTGGCCATGACCCGCGCTGCAGCCGTGCTGACGCGGTCGTTGTGTTGGCCTCGGGTGACGAACTCTCGGACTGCTCGGCGGGCGGCTTCTTGCATCGAGATGCCTTCGGCTTCGGCGCGTTCGCGCAGTGCAGCTTGCTCGCTGTCAGTGAGGCGGAGCGTCATGGCCATGACAGCATGGTATCAGTTCGATACCGCTCAGATCAGCGTCGATCTGCGCTGGCGCGTGACTTCCCGAGCGTCGCTCAGGACTGCGGCAAGCCAGCGCTGCTACGTTGCGTTGGTGAGCCGTTCCGTTTCCGCGTCGGGAGCCGCCACGACTGCAGGTGCAGTGAAGCCTTTGACTATCAGCCATATCGCGAGGACCATTTCCTGCAGCCCTAAGGGTGCTTCCAACACGACCTGGGTCGTCGACAGAGGCTCGAGGCCATACATCACCATCGCCCCCGCCGCCATGTACAGCGACGCGCCGGCAAGACCCCAGACCGACAGCCATCGAGGCACGAGTCTTGCCCCATACAGCGCATAGTTGAGGATCAAGGCGCTCAGGCCAAACGCAGTCAGATCCAGCATGGCGGCATCCCAGTCGCGCGCACCGAGAACCGCGTCGCCCAAGGCTTGAAAGTGGGAAGCATCAGCAACACCTGCGTCCACAAAGCCCCGGCTCACGGTGAGAAGCGTCAGCAGAAGAACGGCGTCGATGACATAGAACACGCTCTCCACGGTTCTGGCTACGACGTAACCCAAGGCCAAGCGCTCGCTGTGCCGCCTCAAGACGGGGTAGATGACAATCGACATTCCGACGAGGGCAACGCCCATGATGAGCGTCAAGAGCGCTCCAGTCGCCACCCTGTCTTCATGGAGAGACAGCTTCGTGAGGTAATCCGAAGCATCGACAAGTGTCTGAGACAACGCGAGCCCCAGCGCACCAGCGACCGTCCCAACGATGAAGAGGCCTCCAACAACGCGTGCGGTACCTCGGTCTGTCTTCACGCTCGACCCTCCTTCGGAAGTTCCGATCGGGTGTCGAGTCGCACATGGCGTCCTGATCGATGGTCCGGGCGCACGAGCACGGGCATGAGCGGTCCCGGACGCGACTGCGACTCGATCACGCTCCGATCAAAACCCTGCCGATCGGTCCGCTGCCAGGGCTGAACGTCCCAAGCTTCAACACGGTTGCGACCCGGGCGCCGGACCGGGCAATCGGGGCGAGTTCAACGGCGTCGAGCGACGTGTCCCAAGACATCTACGATCAGGCCCTCGGACATGTGCTGCACCAGCAGGTGAGGGTCGAATGCTGTTCTACGAAGACATGACTCCCGGCGACAGCATGACGAGCCCAACGGTCACTGTCGACGGTGAAGAGATGGTTGAGTTCGCCAAACGTTGGGACCCTCTGCCGATCCATGTCGATGAGACGGCCGCCAGAGCCTCCGGTGG
>DATAJN010000424.1:0-17076 GCA_036262105.1 Ilumatobacteraceae bacterium | reverse complement strand
GAGCGGAATTGTGAGGAAACTGTGAACGAACGAGATCAACCAGATCCACGCTCGCGTCAACAACTAGGAGTACCTCTTCGAGAAGAACGGCCCGCGCGTCCGGCTTCGCCAAGTGCCCTGAGTCGCATCGTCCCACGCTTGCCGCCCCTAACCTCGGCGCATGGCGCTCGACGACGAACTGGTCAACAAGGTCACTTGGAAGATTCCGAACGCACTCGCATTGGTCGGGTCGCGATCGGGCGATGAGTGGAACGCGATGACCACAAGTTGGATCTCGCAGTTGTCGATGGAGCCGGTGCTCGTCGGGGTCAGCATCGACAACACTGCCGTCACCCATCGCCTCATCAGTGCGGGCGGTTCGTTCAGCGTCAACCTCTGGTCGGCCGGCGACACTCGCGTGTTCGTGAAGTTCTCCAAGCCCGCAACGTTCGCGCCGATGGCGCTCAATGAGCGCTCGATCAGTGAAGGTGTCACGGGTGCACCCTTGTTCGACGAGGCCATCGCCTACCTCGACTGCGAGGTCCGACAGAGTCACGATCTGGGTACGCACACGCTCTTCATCGGCGAGGTGGTCGGCGCCGGCATCCGCGATGACGAGGCTCGGGTCGCGTCAATGAGCGACACCCGCATGAAGTACGGAGGCGTGAAGCGCCACTGAACAGTCGATGATCAGTCGATGTGACGGTGTACGGCCGGTGCATCTGGGCGCCAATGATCGCTCACCGTTGCACCTGGGCACCGAGAAGAACTGGCACCCAGATCGCCGGGAACGGGTAGGACAAGGGGGTAGCGGTCTACAGGGGCGTGTTGTCGTGGGGCCTCGACACGAGGGCCTCGCGCTTGTCGAGCAAGGTGACGAGGGCCGTGCAGATCACCTCTCGTGTCTCCGCTGGGTCGATGACGCCGTCGATGTAACCCCGCTCGGCGGCGATGTACGGGTTGAGGAGGCGCTCCGCGTAGTCGGCCTCGAACTCGGCGCGTTCCTCGGGCGTGGCCCGACGTTGCAGGATTGCGGCCGCTTGGCCGGCACCCATCACCGCCAACTCCGCCCATGGCCAAGCAAGACACAGGTCGTTGCCCATCGTCTTGGAGTCCATCACGATGTAGGCCCCGCCGTAGCTCTTGCGCAGGATCACGCAGATTCGTGGAACGGTTGCTCGACCGTAGGCGAACACCAGCTGCGCCCCGTGGCGAATCATCCCTCGCCACTCCAGGTCTTTGCCCGGATAGAAGCCGGGAGTGTCGACGAGGGTGACGATCGGGAGGTTGAAAGCGTCGCAGAACGCCACGAATCGCGCAGCCTTCTGTGATGCCGGGATGTCGAGTGTGCCGGCCAACGCGAGCGGCTGGTTGGCGACGATGCCGATCGACATGCCGCCCATGGCGGCGAAGGCCGTGACGACGTTCGGTGCCCATCGGCCGCGCAACTCGAGCATGTCTCCGTCGTCGCAGATCACTCGAATCACATCGCGAACGTCGTAGCTCCCAGTGGAGGTCTGCGGCATCAGTGCTCCGGCCTCCGGAGTCTGACGGTCGGGCGGATCGTCGGTTGGCCACAGGCGAGGCTCCTCGTCGTTGTGCTGTGGGAGGTAGGCGAGCAGCTGAGCGACCATCTCGATCGCGGTGTCGAGATCGGGGGCCACGAGGCTCGTCGCTCCGGTGTACCTCGCGTGCGATGCGGCGCCGCCCAACTCTTCGTTGTCGATCATCACGCCGGTGAACTCGGCGACCATCGTGGGCCCGGTGACGAAGGCGTACGAATCGACCGTCATCACGACGAAGTCGGCGATCCCCAACAAGAGCGCGGGCCCCGATACGGCCGGACCCTCGACGACCATGATGATCGGCACTACCCCAGAGCAGTCAGTGAGGGCCCGTGCCGCCAGACCCCAACCATGCAGAGCAGCGAAACCCTCGACGATGTCGGCGCCACTCGATCGCATGATGACGATGAGCGGGAAACCCTTGGCTCGAGCGGTCTTCGATGCGTGCTCGATCTTGCCGGACGAGTCGGAGGTGAGCGCACCGACTCGAGAGCCGGCGTCCACATCGACCCACACCACGAGTCTTCCTTCGAATTCGCGGACGTCAGATGTGACCGCACCAACGACACGGTTGCGAAGCTCGACGGGCCGCATGAGCCCTGAGACTAGACAGCCCGGCCGAGCGGAAAGGCCTCTGCGCCGACGTGCACACCAGGTTGCTTGGGGCCCTGCATGGCGATGACGTCGCGCAGCACAGCGAGCAGCACGCGAGTGGGAATGCCCGGAGCGGGTCGACGACGTTGCACCCACCCGACGACGCGGCGGGGGAGCTCGGGCACCGGCACACGCTGGAAGTCACCCTTCAACCAGCGCGGCACCGATGTCGCCGGGACGATCGCCGGACCGTATCCCTCGAATGCGAGCGAGGCGAGCAGCCGAACGCCATCGATCTCAGCCTGTGCTTGGAGCTCGACGCCCGCAGCGGCCGCCGCCCGGTCGATGATCCGACGAAGCGCGGTTCCACAGGGGGGCAGCAACAAGGGCGTCTTGGCGAGTTCCTTCAACGAGACGGAATCGCGTTCCGACACGCCGAACCGCCGGTGGGCGAGCAGGAGCAGATCTTCGGCGAACAGCGCATCGACCTGAAGCTCAGGTTCATCGATGGGCAGGTGCAGGATCGCCGCGTCGATCTGCGACGCCTGCAAGCGGGGCAGCAGGCTGCTCGTGTTGCCTTCATGGATGGTCACGTGGACACTGGGATGGGCCAGCGCAACCTGTCCGAGCAGCTGGGGGAGCAGCCAGCGTGCCGTCGTGCCGATGACGCCCAGCCGCGAGTCGCCGGTGACCTCGTTGCCGCGTGAGGCCATCTCCGCTGCCAGGTCTTCGAGCTCGTGCAAGACCCGACGGGCACGGTCGACCACGATCACGCCCTCGTCGGTGAGCCCGCCGCGCTGACGATCGACCAGCGTGACGCCCAACTCTCGCTCCAGACGGGCGACGTGCCCACTGACGTTCGACTGCACGGTGTAGAGGGCGCGAGCCGCTGCCGAGAACGAGCCGTGGTCGGCGATCGCCACGAGCGTGGTGAGCTGGCGGAGATCCATCTCGAAAAATGATATCCGCTATCTTTCGATACGGCTTGAAAGATCACTCATTCACGTGCATACTTTCACATGTAGTCGAGCGGGGCGTTTTCCCCAAAGGTCCCGTTCGAAAGAACCCCCTAATGTGGTTCCCCCAATCACAGGGTTCTGGTTGAGAAACCCCGCTTCCCCCAAGCGGGGTTTCTCCCGTTTTGGCCTACAGTCGCGCCCATGACCACCAGTTCGGGAGCGGCGTTCTTCGATCTGGACCGCACCCTGCTGGCCGGGGCATCGGGAGAGGTGTTCTCCTCGACGATGCGGGCGGCGGGTATCGGCGGCCGGGCGATCCCTGGCGAGGCGCTCCTGTTCCGGCTGTTCAACACCGTCGGCGAAACGCTGCCGTCGATGGCCCTGGCCCGCCAGGCCGTCTTGCTGGCCAAGGGCAAGTCCCGCGTCGCGGTGCAAACCGCGGCGGTTACTGCCGCCGAGCGGTTGGTGGAGTTGGTGCAGCCTCTCGCCGCACCGTTGTTCGAGGAGCATCGTGCCGCCGGTCGACTGGTGGTGATGGCGACGACCACTCCGTACGACATGGTGAAGCCGTTGGCCGACCTGTTGGGCCTCGACGACGTGGTAGCCACCCGATACTCCGTCAGCGAGGACGGAACCTACGACGGAACGCTGAGCGGGCCGTTCGTGTGGAGCGCCGGCAAACTGGCGGCGGTGCGGCGCTGGGCCGACGAACACAGCATCGATCTGGCGGCGAGCTACGCCTACAGCGACAGCGTCTACGACACTCCGTTGTTGGCCGCCGTCGGACACCCGTTCGTGGTCAATCCCGATCCGCGCCTCGCCGTGATGGCGGCGGCGCGTCGCTGGCCGATCATCGACCTGTCGGCGGCAGGTAGACGCCTACCCGTGATCCCGGTCGTCAACATGGAGATCCAGCGGTTGGCGTTGAGCTTCACCCACCCGCTGTTCTTACCCTTCGCCAAGTTCGACATCGACGGCATCGAGAACATCCCGGAGGAGGGTCCGGCGATCATCGTCGGCAACCACCGCAGCTACTTCGATCCGATGGCCATCGCCGTCACCATCGCCCGCACCGACCGAACGGTGCGCTTCCTCGGCAAGAAGGAGGTCTTCGACGCTCCTGTCATCGGCCAGATCGCCGGGTTGATGGGTGGGATCCGGGTCGACCGCGGAACAGGCAGCGACGAACCGCTTCAGGCCGCGGCCGAGGCGCTCGTCCATGGCGACATGGTCGCCCTCATGCCGCAAGGGACGATTCCTCGCGGCAAGGCTTTCTTCGATCCGAAGCTGAAGGGCCGATGGGGCGCGGCACGACTGGCGGCGATGACCAATGCGCCGGTGATACCGATTGGGCTGTGGGGTACCGAGAAGGTGTGGCCGCGTTCGGCCCGCTTCCCCAACATCTTCAACATCGTCGATCCCCCCGTCGTGACGATTCGGGTCGGCCCACCGGTTCTCCTGAAGCATCGCAGCCCCGACGCCGACACGACTCGCATCATGAAGGCGCTCATGGATCTGTTGCCACCCGAGAGTCGGGTGCGTCACGAGCCGACCGCCGAAGAGTTGGCGGCCGCCTCGCCAAAGGGATACCGGGGAGATGCCGACCGCGAGGCGCAACGTCGTCCGGGCGTCGACTGATCGAGCGAATCTCCCGGCGCGGTCTACCTACCGGTCGGTAGGGGAAGTATGCTTGACCTGATGAACGACACGGCACTGCTCAACGAACTCACCGAGGTCGCTGAGCGCTTGACTGCCCGCCACTACGAGACTTGCAAGCCCTGGTACCCGCACGAGTTCGTGCCGTGGAGCATGGGTCGCGACTTCGAACCCGGCACTCCTTGGGATGCCGACGAGGCTCAACTGCCGGAGTCCTTGCGGAGCGCGCTGTTCGTCAACCTGCTCACCGAAGACAACCTGCCGTACTACTTCCAGACCATCGACCGCATGTTCGGGCGCGACGGCGTCTGGCGTGAGTGGTCGCATCGCTGGACAGCCGAAGAGGCTCGCCACTCGATCGCCCTGCGCGATTTCATGACGGTCACTCGCCTGCTCGATCCGCGCACCCTGGAAGACGGACGGATGTCGCAGATGTCGGGCGGTCAGGTGCCCGAGCCGCGTTCGCCTGTCGACGGCTTCGTGTACGTCGCCTTGCAAGAGCTCGCCACCCGCATCGCCCACCGCAACACCGGCCGGGCCTTGCGCGAGGAGCTGTCGGGGCATCCCGCCGGTGAAGCCGGTTACGAGCTGATCAGCAGGGTCGCTGCCGACGAGAACTTCCACTTCCTCTTCTATCGCGACCTCACCTCGGCTGCGCTCGAGATCGCACCGTCGTTGGTCGTGCCGGCAATCGAGCGTCAGGTGCGCGAGTTCGAGATGCCCGGCACCGGCATTCCCGGCTTCAAGCGCCACGCCCAGGCGATCGCCAATGCCGGGCTGTACAACCTCCTGCAGCACCACGACCAGATCCTCGAGCCCGTCGTGATGAAGTGGTGGAAGATCGAGTCCCTGCAAGGGCTCACCGCCGAGGCAGAGCAGGCGCGTGAAGCGTTGATCCGTCAGATCCAACGAATCGGAACCGCCGCACGGCGCTTGGCAGAACGTGCCCGCGAGGCAGCGGAACGCGCCAGGGTCACGCTTGCCGATCGTAAGGCCGAGATCACCGCTACCCGCTCGATGCGATCCTCCTGATCAGGTCAGTGGCGCTCCGTCGAACCGGTCGATGGTCGTGAACGTCGACACCGGTCGCCGACGCAGCTCGGTGTTGAGGCGCACGGGGTGCCCGAGGAAGATCGTGGCGACGATGGCGTGGTCCGGCGGGAGGGCGAGTGACGCGGCAGCTTGGGCCTCGGCACGCGACAGGAACGTCGTCAGCACTCCACCCAGGCCGCGTGCCCGCGCCGCCAGGAGGATGCTCCAACAGAACGGATAGATCGACGCGCCACCGGTCATCGGCGGGCGGTCGGCATCGCCGTCCATCAGAGCGATCTTGGTGAGGTCTGCAGCGATCGAGAGCACGACTGGTACCCGCTCGATGTCGTCGAGCAATGGATTCGGTTCGGCCACCGGCTCGGCGCCAAACGAGCGACCGAACGCAAACGGTGTGCGCGAAGGATCCCTGCTTTCGCCGAGGTACTCCTGCCATACGGCGGTCATCAAACCGGCCAGGTGCCGACGGATCACAGGGTCCTTGACGAGTGCGACGCGCCATGGTTGGCGGTTCCCTCCACTCGGCGCGAAGCGGGCATCGTCGAGCACAGCCGCGACAGTCGCGTCGTCGACTGCCTCGTCGGTGAAGTTACGTGCGGAGCCCGTGGTGCGCAGCGCCTCGGAGAGATCCACTCAGACCCGGCTTTCGGCAACCTTGCGACGCACGACGTTGAGCGCTGAACCGGCCTTGAACCACTCCACCTGCTCGTCGCTGAAGGTGTGCACGCCCTCGAACGGAATCACGGTGCCGTCTGGCTTCACGATCTCGCAGCGTACGTTGTGGCCAGGCCGCGGCGGCAGGCCCAACACGTTGATGCGATCGCTCTCGTCGATCAGGTCGTAGGCGCCGGGGTCGGCAAACGTCAGCGGCAGCAAACCTTGTTTCTTGAGGTTCGTCTCGTGAATGCGGGCGAAGCTGCGAGCAAGGACCACGACCCCGCCGCGGAATCGGGGCTCCATCGCGGCGTGTTCCCTCGACGAACCCTCGCCGTAGTTGCGGTCACCGATCGCCACCCAACGGATGCCGGCTTCGCCGTACTTCCGAGCGAGGTTGGGCAGGGTGCCGGGGCTGCCGTCGCGGAAGTCGACACCTTCTCCCACCGGACGGTCGAACGCGCTGACGGCACCGAGAAACAGGTTGCCACTGATGTTCTCGAGGTGGCCACGGTAGGCGAGCCACTTGCCGGCGGCGGAGATGTGATCGGTGGTGCACTTTCCCTTGGCCTTCATCAGGATCGGCAGATCGAAGTAATCGTTGCCATCCCATGCCGGGAACGGCTGCAGGAGCTGCAGGCGCCCGCTGGTCGGCGACACCTCGACGACCACACCGGATCCGTCTTCGGGGGGAGGGGTGAAGGTGTTCTCTCCGACGTCGTAGCCCTTGTCGGGCAGCACCTCACCAACTGGAGCATCCAGGAGCACCTCGCTGCCGTCGGGGGCGGTGATCGTTTCTGTAGTCGGGTCGAAGTCGAGGCGTCCCGCCAACGCCAATGCCATGACGGTGTCGGGCGATGTGACGAAGCTGAGCGTGTTGGCCGAGCCGTCGTTTCGTTTCGGGAAGTTGCGATTGAACGAGTTGACGATCGTGTTGGGCACACCATTGGCCGAAGGTGGGCGGTCCCACTGACCGATGCAGGGCCCGCAAGCGTTGGCCAGAACCGTGGCGCCAACCGCCTCGAGATCGGCGAGCAGTCCGTCGCGCTCGATCGTCGCCCGTGTCTGTTCGGAACCGGGCGTGATCAGGAGATCGGTCTTGACCATGAGACCTCGCGCTGCTGCTTGCCGTGCAATCGACGCAGCGCGGGTGATGTCTTCGTACGAACTGTTGGTGCAGCTCCCGATGAGGGCAGCCGAGATCTCGATCGGCCAGCGGTTGGCTCGGGCCTCGGCGCCGACCGCAGCACCGACGCGATTCGCCCGGTCAGGGG
Organism: Ilumatobacteraceae bacterium; assembly: GCA_036262105.1. GTDB lineage: Bacteria > Actinomycetota > Acidimicrobiia > Acidimicrobiales > Ilumatobacteraceae > JAENVT01. The sequence continues at coordinate 9,345 of DATAJN010000424.1, read as the reverse complement.
AGTGCGGGCCGTTGATGAGGGGCTTCAACTCGTCGAGATCGATCTCGATCAACTGGTCGTACAGGGCGCCATCGTCGGGTCGAAGATCCGTGACGACGGCATCGGCGGCATCGGCGATGGCCTCACGGCCTGTCGACTTGAGGTACACGGCCATGTTGTGGTCGTAGCCGAAGAGGCTGCACGTGGCTCCGATCTCAGCACCCATGTTGCAGATGGTGGCCTTGCCGGTGGCCGAGATCGTGTCGGCACCGGGGCCGAAGTACTCGACGATTGCCCCCGTACCACCCTCCACGGTCAACACCCGTGCTACCTCGAGGATGACGTCTTTTGGTGCCGACCAGCCACTCAACCTGCCCGTCAACTTGACGCCGATCACCTTCGGCCAACGGACGTTGAACGAAAACCCGGTCATCACGTCGACGGCGTCGGCGCCGCCGACGCCGATGGCCACCATGCCGAGGCCGCCGGCATTCGGTGTGTGGCTGTCGGTGCCGATCATCATGCCGCCCGGGAAGGCGTAGTTCTCCAGAACGACCTGGTGGATGATGCCGCTACCCGGCCCCCAGAACCCGATGCCGTACTTGGCGCTGACCGTTCGAAGGAAGTCGTACACCTCTTTGTTGGTGTCGATGGCGACACCGAGGTCGATGCGGGCCCCAACCTTGGCCGCGATCAGGTGGTCGCAGTGAACGGTGCTCGGCACTGCCGTGGTTGGCAGGCCGGCGGTCATGAACTGCAGGAGCGCCATTTGAGCGGTGGCGTCTTGCATGGCCACGCGATCAGGGTGGAAGTCGTTGTAGCTGGCACCCCGCTCGATGGCCGACGCGGGGTCGTACAGATGGTTGTACAGGATCTTCTCGGTGAGCGTGAGCGGCCGTCCGAGACTGGCACGAGCCGCCGCGCTACGAGCGTTCAGGGTGCCGTACACGCCTTGAACCAGAGCCAGTGGTGTTCCTGCGGTGGCGGGCATGGGATCTCCTTGCAATTCGGACCGATGTAGACAAGCATAATACAAGTGAATCGACTCGCGAAAGCACACGATTGACGTGCGCACGATCCGGTACCAGCAAATCGCCCAGGTGCTGCGCGGGCGCATCGCCTCGGTCGGGGCCGGCCACGTCCTGCCCAGCGAAAGCGATCTGTCGGCAGAGTTCGGGGTCAGCCGGGTGACGGTTCGGCGGGCATTGGAGACGCTGAGGGAAGAGCGCCTCGTGGAGTCACGGCAAGGCTTTGGTTGGTTTGCCTCGGCGCCGCCGCTTCAGCAGCGATTGACCCAGCTCGACACCATCGAACGGCAGCTGGAGGAACGGGGCATTCACCCCCAGCGTCAGATCATCGAGTTCGCGTTCGTAGCCGCGCCGTCGCACGTCGCTGATCAACTGCGCTGCAAACAGGTGTTGCGGGTCAAGCGGGTCAACCGCGCCGACGGGGATCCGTTCGCCGTCGTCACGGTGTGGTGCCCGGCGGAGCTCGGCCAGCACCTGAGCCGCCGGGAGGTCGAGCGCCGCCCGTTCTACGAGTTGCTAGGGGTTTCCTTGCGCGGCGCAACGCAAACGATCGGGGCCGCCTCGGCCACCGCCGAGGATGCCGCTCTGCTGGAGGTGCCCGTCGGCAGTCCTGTACTGCGCTGCGAGCGGCTCACCACCAGCACCGCCGGGGAACCGATCCTGCTCAGCGAACACATCTTCCCAGGCCATCGCACCGAGTTCGTCGTGGATCTCCCGCTCGCCGAACCATCGACCACGCCGAGCGGTCTACGTCTCGTCGACTGAGCCCGCTCCAGCCACCACGCGACCTGCAACACTCGGAGCATGTCCGAACGCGTCACCGTCACGATCTCCGAACGAATCGCCGACGTCCGAATGAATCGTCCGGAGAAGCGCAACGCGCTCGACGGCGCCATGTTCCAAGCGCTCGCCGAGGTCGGTGAGCGCCTGAAGACGGAGCGGGGCGTGCGGTGCGTGGTGCTCAGTGGCGAGGGGTCGTCGTTCTGCGCAGGCCTCGACTTCGCCTCGTTTCAGGTGATGGCCGGCGGTGACCTACCCACCACGGATGATCCGACCAGCCCCGGTGCCATGAAGAAGGGACGGATCACACATCTCGGCCAGCAGGTGTGCTGGGTTTGGCAGGAGATCCCCGTCCCAGTGATTGCCGCAGTACATGGACACGCCCTCGGCGGTGGCCTGCAGATCGCGCTCGGCACCGACATCCGCATTGTTCATCCCGACACGCAGATGAGCGTTCGTGAGGTGCACTGGGGACTCGTACCCGACATGACCGGCACGCTGATGCTCAGCTCCTTGGTGCGAGCCGATGTGGCCAAGGAACTCGTGTTCACGGCCCGAGTGTTCGATGGGCGCGAAGCGAGCGCCATCGGGCTCGCCACCGGCCTGTCCGATGCACCGTTGGACGACGCGATGACCATGGCGCGACAGATCGCCGATCGAAGTCCTGAGGCGATACGCGGTTCGAAGACGTTGCTCAACCGGCTGTTCAACCAAGGTGCGGCCGAGCAATTCGCCGCCGAGCGCGAGGTGATCGGGTCGGTGATCGGTCGGCCCAATCAGGTCGAAGCCGTGATGGCCAACTTCGAGAAGCGCCCGAGCCACTTCACCGATCTGGCATGAGCAGCGAGTCAGCAGCCGACGCCGACAAGTTGAAGCTGTACGCGTTCCAGCTGTTCTCGAAACTCGACGGGGCGGTCACCGCGGGAATGGTCCACCTCGGTGACCAGCTGGGCCTGTACCGGGCAATGAAACGAGCAGGAACCCCGCTGACCACGACCGAGCTCGCGCAGGAGGCCGGCCTGCACGAACGATGGGTACGCGAGTGGGCGTACAACCAGGCCGCGGCCAGGCTGATCGATGTCGACGACGCGCAGCGGTTCTCGCTCTCACCTGAGGCCGAGGCGGTGCTCGCCAGTCCCGACCATCCTGCGTTCGGCATGGGGATGTTCCACCGTCTGCCGGAGACCATGCGGTCGCTGGTCGATGCTCGCCAGAGCTTCGTCACCGGCGTCGGTCATGACTACGACAGTCACGGCCCTGGTGGGGCGATCGGCATCGAACGAAGCTTCGAGCCGTGGAACAACACGTACCTGTTGCCGGTCGTCCTGCCGGCACTCGACGGTGTGGTCGCTCGCTTGACCGAGGGAGCCCACGTCGTCGATGTCGGGTGTGGCGCAGGCAGCGCGGTGCTGATGATGGCCTCTGCTTTTCCTCGTTCGAACTTCGTCGGTTACGACATCTCCCGTCACGCGCTCGATCGCGCTGACGAAAAGCTCTCCGAGGCGGGATTGCCAAATGCAAGGTTCTTCGATGCGCGTGAATCTCCGATGCCCAGCGATCATTCAGCGGCGCTGGTGACAACCTTCGACTGCATCCATGACATGACCCACCCTCAGCAGATGATGGAGTCGATCCGCGCCGCGCTGGCCGACGATGGAACCTGGCTGCTCGTCGACATCAAGGCGCTCGACACCTTCGAGCAGAACATGCGCAAGAACCCGATGGCGGCGCTGATGTACGGCATCAGCGTGTTGAGCTGCATGTCGTCGGCGCTCAGCGAACCCGATGGCGCCGGGCTCGGCACGCTGGGGCTCTCGGCAAACAAGGCGAGACAGATGGCCGAGCATGCGGGCTTCACGCGCTTTCGCAAGTTGGACATCGACCACAGCGTGAACGCCTTCTACGAGGTGCGTCCGTAGCGACGTATCAGGTTCGTTCGACGACCTCGACTCGCCGAGCAGAGAACAACCACGTCCCGCCGCGGCGGACGTATTGGTCGTGGTAGGTCGCAAGCGTGGAGCCCGCCTTGGTGCTCATGCGCTTCTTGAAACGCTCCTGGACGGTGACCCGGCCCGTGCCGGTGCCCTGCTCTTCATCGACCTCGAAGACCATCAGTGGTGCAGACTGAATCAGCCATTCGACCTCCGCGAGCATCTGCTCGTAGGCAGCTGCGATGTTGACGCGACCAATGATGTCTTTGCCGGCGGGGTTCCATGTTGCGTCGTCCATCCAGGCCTTGGCCAGTGCCGCGACATCGCCACGATTGACGTGATCGCACGTGCCGCTGACGAGATGGCGAAGCGCCGCGTCGGTAGCGGGGGAAGGCGCGGCCCTGACCGGTGCCCGGCTCGCACCCGTGAAGTCGGCCATGGAGACGCCGATCTCGGATGCCGTTGCGAAGCGCACGTGGTCGATCAGCTGGTCGCGGTTCATCATTCCGTCATGAGCAGCGAACTGCACAGCCAAGCCATCGACGAGCGCGGTGAGCCGCATCGCCGACGCGTTCGGATCGGGGCAGCTGAACTCGCCGGAGTCGACACCACTACGAATGATCCGGGCCAGCAACTCGATCGACTGCTCGTCGAGCTGCTGACTGATCTTGCGCATCATCGGGTTTCGTAGTGCCTCGCCCCAACCGTCGATCCACAGCATCCACTCGACGTCGTCGCTGCCCTCCGGCACGTAGTTCTGGATCACGCGTTCGAGCTTGCCGAGCGCGCTAGGGGCGTTCTCGATCTCTCCCTCTCGGTCGGCGACGTCCTTGTTGGCGTAGTGCTCAAAAGCCTCGGCGAGGAGCTGCTCCTTGGAATCGAAGTGGTAGTGGATCAGGCTGCTCGAGACTTCGAGACGCTTGGCGACGTCGGCGATGCGAGTACCTGCGAACCCACGCTCGATGACGACCTCGCACGTCGTCTCGAGGATCTCGTTGCGCCGCTCTGCGACCGTTGGTTTCTTCACTGTCGCGAAACGCTATCGCTGTGATGGTCCCGCGGGTGGACCACCCGTTGGCTGGTAGGCGTCGAACACACCGGTCAGCCCTGTCGAGTGCTCGCCGATCACCAGCTGCTCGAGAATCCCCATGCCGTGCTCTGTCGCTCCATCGGGCGACAGATACCTCGCGTCGCATACCGCCTGCACGTGGAGATGTTGGCGTGTGCATGGCGTCGGGACCGGCAGCGCAATGCGTTCGGCGGCGACGATCGACTCGCCGCGCCACATCCCGTGGCCGAATTCGGGATGACCGTATCCGAGGCCGCTCATCTGGAACTCGTAGAGCGGGACAAGCTTGACGGTGTGGATCCGATCGTTCCAATCGACGAGGTCGTACTCGAACGCCTGTGCCCACCGTGTGCCGGGCCGCCACTCGACGCGATAGTCGACGGCGCGCATCGACTCGGGTGCTGCGCCACCGGGCCGCACGATCGCGCCCACTTCATGCCATCGTCGACCATCGCCGTACTCGTTGGAATCGAAGTGCGTCGACAACGACGGGAAGTTGACCGGTGCCCAGAGCCAGAAGAACTGTGGCGCGGAAACGGGAGCACCTGTGGGCGCTGACTCGCCGGTCGGCCGGACACCCCATGAGCGGTCTCGTGAGCCCCATGCGTCGCCAGGCGACAACTCGCGGCGATCGCCGTCGACCTCGATCCACCCGCTCCAGTCCCCGAACTGGGTGAATCGGGTGTAGTCGAAGATCGTGCGCACACCCACCCGCCACCAGTAGTGCGGCTCCTCGACGGCAGACGACCGGGCAGCGAAGGTGAGTTCAGCGCGGATGCCCTGGCCCGGAGCGTCGACCGAGATGTGCAGCGCTTGCATCGGCTCCACGACGTTGATGGTGATTGGTCCGACCTTCGTCGCATCGCGGCGATCTGCGGGTGCCCGTTGGGAGGCGAACACGCTGATCTGTTGGCCGTGGCGCACGAGGCTGAACGCGGCATCAGCGACGTGACGGTTCGGGTAGAGGCCCATGGCCAGCGCGAAGTAGCCAGAGCCGTCGTGGTCGTATCCGTTGAAGAAGTAGCGGTCGTAGAAGTTGATGTCGGATGTCGACGTTTCCGACACCGGCAGCGATGACTGGTGAATCGGGTAGTCGTCATGGCCACTCAGCACAGCAAGGCACCGTAGCCACACGTAGCCTGACGACGTGCCTCGGCTGCAGCAGACCATCAAGCGGATCCGCTCGGAGGGGTTCACCGCTGAGGAGTTCCGCAGGATCTGCACAGCGGCGTTGGTGCTCGTCGGCGCGATCGTCGTCACGGGTGCTGCAGTTCGACTCTCGGGATCAGGGCTCGGGTGCAACGACTGGCCGAACTGCAACGACTCGAACTTGGTCGACGTTTCCACTCAACACTCGGCGATCGAGCAGATCAACCGCATGTTCACGTTCGTCGTCGGCCTGGCCGTCGTACTCGCCGCACTCGGCGCGTGGGTGCGACGCCCACATCGACGCGACCTGCTCGTGCTGTCGACAGCTCTGGTGGCCGGCATCCCGGCTCAAGGCATCCTGGGGGCGATCGTCGTCTGGACGGACTTGAACCCAGTCGCCGTGCAGGCCCACTTCGTGCTCTCGATGGTGTTGGTCGCTCTTGCGGTGGTGTTGATGCTCCGCTCGGCCGAACCCGACAACGTGGGCCGCGTCGCGACGGTTGCGCCGCGGACGATGCGTGGCGTCAGGCTCATGGTGATCTGGACGGCCCTGGCCATCGTCGCCGGCACCGTCGTGACGGGCACCGGACCACACGCAGGTGACGAGAAAGCCCACCGCTTCACGTTCCTGTCGATCACCTGGACTGCTCGCATCCACAGTGCGATCGTGTGGGTGGCGATCTTGCTGGCACTGAGCCTCTTGTGGCACCTACGCCACAACGCGTCCGACCGGCAGGTGCTCGACTCGCCGCTGACCGCTTGGATGTGCGTGGCCATCGCCCAAGGTGGAGTCGGCTACCTGCAGTACGCCAACGGAGTACCGGCTCCGCTGGTGGGTGTACACGTCGCTCTGGCGACGACGCTGTGGGGCTGTTCTGTCTGGCTGTGGTGTGCGACGTCGAGCGCCGGCTCAGTCGCTGCTGTTGCCGAGCCCGCGGAAGAACTGCGAGAGCTTGTCGATGGCCGACGAGAAGAACGAGCCGATTGATCCGAAGAAGTGGACGGTTGAATCGGCGGCACCGGACGGGTCCTGCCAGAGGCGGACCACCAAGAAGGCCACGAGGAGGTACAGGACGACGCGGCTCACGGCCTTCAGCTGGGCGAGCGCGCTGGTCATCATCGGGGAACCTCCATGAGAACGAACCGGGGTTCGAACGGGTCTCCACCCGCAGGAAATGCTACCGACTCCGGCCGAACTGTTCAACGATGCTCCGTCGTGCCGGTACCCGGCGGCGTCCGGTTACCGGTGAACTTAGCCGAATAGGTAACATCGCCGCCATGGTCGGCAACGCTTCCCGCAGGCCATTCGAGTTCATCGCCAATCACATCGTGCTCGATTTCATCAACACGGTCAACGCTCGTCCATCCTTCACCCGCGACGATCTGGCCTGTGCCGATGACATCCTCGAGTGGGCGAGCGCCGCCGGAGCCCTCGATGACGCCGGAGCCCTAGTTGATGAGGGACGACCTCCGCGAGGCGCGGCAGCGGCCGAGCAGTTCGAGTCTGCCGTCGACCTACGTGAGCTCCTCTATCGGGTTTTCGGTCCGCTGGCTGCCGGGACCGAGCCACAGCCGGCGGCACTTGCCTCAGTGGCTCGTCGAGCGGCGGACGCCACTTGCCGCGCCGAGTGGCAGCGCCATGCATCCGGTTACGAGCCTGCGTGGCGGCACGATTCGATCGAGGCGCTTGGCGATCGGCTGGCCGATGCGGCAGTGCAGCTCCTTCGGTCATCTGCTGTTGCTCGGATCAGCTCGTGTGACGGGTGTGGCTGGTTGTTCCTCGACACCTCACGCGCTCGCGCCCGCCGTTGGTGTTCGATGAGCGCCTGCGGCGTACGTCACAAGATGCGCCGCTACCACCAGCGTCAGGCCACTCCGGCGGGCGCCTCGTGAGCGGCGTCGTGGTCGCCGTCGAATGTGCGGTGCGCAGATCTCGCACTCGTCGAGGACGCCTGCTGGCAATGGTCGCGGCGATCGCTGTGGGGATCGCCGGACTGCTGCTGGTTTCGGTGGCGAGCACCATCGCCGGCGATCGCGCCCTGCAGCGTGGCATCGCCGGCCTCGACCCCCAGGCTCGGGCGTTCACCGTCACCCTGGCGCCCGACACTCCGCCCACAGCGGCAGAGCTGTCGGTGATCGATGGCAAGATCGGGGGCCGCCTGGACGAGCCGGGTCTCGGACCGACGCTGCGAACGGTCGAGTACCGCGCTCTCGCGGCGGGCGACGGTCGCATCATTCGCTTCGCCGGTCTCGACGGGCTCCAACAGGTGACCAAGCTGGTCGATGGCTCGTGGCCGACGCGATGCGACGCCGAGCGGTGCGAGGTCGTGGCGGTGGTTCCCGACACCGCGAACGTTCCACCGGTTGTACAACTGCCGGCCAACTCCGCACTGGGCCTCACCATTGTTGGGACGGCAGTGGCCACGAACGAGCTCGTCTTGAACGGTGAGCTTCGGCCGGACGACACCGAACAGATCGTTTTGGCCGACGGAGTCGGGCCGGCGGCTTCGCTACCTCTGTTGGAGCTCTTTCGTCGAACCTACGCATGGCAGACGCCGGTTGATTCCAGCGAGCTGCGCAGCATCGACATCGATCCGCTGCTGGAGAGCGTGCGATCGATCAGCAACGACCCGTCTCTGCCGGAGCTGCACGTCTCCGGACCCGAGGATCAGCTGCGTTCGATCACCAGCCGAACGCGCATCACCGGCAACCGGCTGGCCGTGCCGGTGGGAGCGTTGCTCGTGCTGTTCTTCGGTGTTGCAGTGCTCGCCGGCCTCGGTGGGCGCGCCGATCATCAGCGCGCCGTATCGGTGTTGCGCCGAAGAGGCGCCGACCGCGCAGCAGTCACCTGTTTCCGATCGCTCGAAGCGATCCTGCCGGTCATCGGCGGGTTGGTCCTGGGGATCGCCGCGGCGCTTCCGGTCGGAGGCTGGCTCGGGCATCGTGCCGGTCTGGGTGGCAAGAGCATCCTGCATCGATCGCTCGATGGTTCAGTGGTGCCACGCGTCGTCGGCGTCGCGGTCGTCGCCTTCCTCTTGATCTTCGCAGTCCTCAGCGTCAACGATGTACGCCTCAACGTGCGCAGTCGGCGCGTGCTCCCCAGCGATGTGGCGGGTGTTGCTGCGGTTGTCGTACTTCTGGTGCTGGTCGGCCGCGGCGCGGTGTCGACCTCGTCCCTGGATCGCGTCGTCGATCCGTCACTCGTCGCCATGCCCGTGCTCGCCGCGATCGCACTGGCCGCGCTCGTCATCCGACTCGTGCCCGTCGTGCTGCGGGCCATGTCGAAAGCAAGCCCCCGACGTTGGCCGTTGACCAAGCTGACACTGGCCGAGGCAACGGCTCAACCGCTTCGGTCAATTGCCACTGCTTCTCTGATCGCCGTCACGGTGATGTTCTCGTTGTTGACGTT
>DATAJN010000423.1:0-2395 GCA_036262105.1 Ilumatobacteraceae bacterium | reverse complement strand
GTTCTACGCAGGCGGCGAGGGTGGATGGAAGAACGGCACCGGCGCAACCATGGGATACCTCGTCGGGTTCGTCGTCGCCGCGGCGGTGATCGGATATCTCGCCGAACGCAGGCAGGATCGCAACCTGGCGACTTCATGGTCGGCGATGGCTCTCGGCTCGATCATCATCTATGCCTTCGGCGCCGGCTGGCTGGCCCACAAGTTGAACGTCCCAGTAGCCACCGGCGACACCAACGCTCTGTCCCTCGGCGTCACACCGTTCCTGATCGGTGATCTCATCAAGTTGCTGCTCGCCGGCTCGCTGCTACCCGCGGTCTGGGCCACCATCGATCGAACGAAGTAGCCAGGACAATTCTCCCGGCTCCTTGTATATATGTAGATATCCTTATATAGTTCGGGAATGGCTCTTCCCCTTCCGGCTCTGTTGGATGTGTTGTGGGCGCTCGATGAGGAGACCCGGCTACGGATCGTCGCCTTGCTGCAGCACGGAGAACTCACCGTCACGGACCTGACCGACATACTCGGCCAGTCGCAGCCGCGTACTTCTCGGCATCTCAAACTGCTCGCCGATGCCGGCGTTGTCGACAAGCATCGCGAGGGCACGTGGGCGTTCTTCGACCTCGTCAACACTGGTCCGATCGGTCAGTTGGTCGCAGGTGTGCTTGCGCTGACCGACGTGCACGACGCCGTGCTCGCCGCTGACCTCGACCGGCTCTCGATCGTGCGCAGTCGTCGTACTGCTGCCGCGCATGAGTACTTCGCCGGCATCGCCCCGCGATGGGACGAGGAACGTTCGCTGCATGCTTCCGACGCGACGGTCGAGCAGGCGATCATCGAGACGCTCGGTTCGGCGAAGTACACGTCAGTGCTCGATGTCGGCACGGGCACTGGGCGGATGCTGCAGGTCCTCGGTCGCGATGTCGAACGTGCCGTCGGATTCGACAGCAGCCATTCGATGCTGGCTGTGGCACGCGCCAACCTGGAACGCGCCGAGATCCGCGGCATCGACCTTCGCCAAGGCGACGTGTACAGCCCGCCGTTCGCCGATGACTCGTTCGATCTGATCGTCATCCATCAGGTGCTGCACTTCCTCGATGATCCGGCCCGCGCAATTCGCGAGGCCGCCCGGCTGCTGTCACCTGGAGGCCGGCTGCTGATCGTCGACTTTGCGCCGCACTCGCTCGAGTTCCTGCGCGCCGATCACGCTCATCTCCGGCTCGGGTTCCGCGCCGATGCCGTCGAGGGTTGGCTCGAACAGTCAGGGCTCGAGATGTCGACGGTCCGTACCATCGCGCCGCCCGCTGAGGACGACGAGGCACCCGAGGGTGAGCGACTGACCGTGTCGCTGTGGCTCGGTCGAGATCGTCGCGATGCTCTCACGCCGACCGAGCCGAGCCGGCAGGCCCGCTGATGACGCTGTCGATCTCGTTCGAAGTCTTCCCACCCAAGTCGGTCGACGGGTTGGACGGACTGCGTTCGACCGTGTCCCAGCTGAGCGAAGTCGGGCCCACGTTCGTATCGGTCACCTACGGTGCCGGCGGCTCGGACCGCGAACGATCCTTCGCGGCGATCGATGCCGTGCGGGCCGAAGGCTTCGACGTGGCTGGACATCTGACCTGCGTGGGACAGGCGCGATCCGACATCGACGTGGTCATCGAGCGGTATGCCGAACTCGGTGTCAGCCAGATCGTTGCCTTGCGTGGCGACCCGCCGGCTGGGGTCGACGCTTCCTACCAACCGCACGCCGACGGCTACCAACGCACTGCCGATCTGGTGAAGACGATCAAACAGCGAGGCGACTTCGGCGTCGCCGTATCGGCGTACCCGGAGCGTCACCCTCAATCCCCCACTGATGGCCACGACTTGAACGTGCTCGCCGAAAAGGTCGACGCCGGCGCCGACAAGGCGATGACGCAGATGTTCTTCGACAACTGCCAGTTCCTGCGCTACCGCGATCGGGCGCGGGCGTACGGCATCGACATCCCGATCGTGCCCGGCATCTTCCCGATCCATTCGTTCCCGACCGTCGCCAGGTTCGCCGAGCGCTGCGGAGCATCGATTCCGTCGCGGATTGCCGACAGGTTTGCCGGGCTCGACGACGATATCGACACGACGCAGGTGATTGCCGCGGAGATAGCTGCGTCCCAGATCCGCGAGCTCGCTGACCATGGTGTCGACGCGGTTCACATCTACACCCTCAATCGCGCCGACCTGGCGCTCGCAGTCTGTCAGCAACTCGGCGTCTCCACGAAGATCATCGCCGCATGAACGCGCTCACCTCGTTGAGGGCCGCGGCTGGCGAGAGGATCCTTGTTCTCGACGGCGCTACCGGCACCGAGTTCCAGGCATTGCGGACGTCGGAAGAGGATCTACGTGGCGATCGGTTTGCGGAACA
>DATAJN010000422.1:0-5839 GCA_036262105.1 Ilumatobacteraceae bacterium | reverse complement strand
TCGATGGGGGCCTCGAGGCAGGCCTCGAACGCCTCGATGATGTCTCGAATGTGGACGAGTGGGCGCCATGCCGAGCCGTCGCTCTGCAGAAGGACCTTGCCGGTGGTCACCGCGTGTCCGACGAGGTTGTTGACCACGATGTCGGCGCGCAGACGACGGGAGACACCGTAGGCGGTCGCATTGCGAAGGTAGACCGGGGAGAAGTTCTCGTCGGCGAGTTGGGATACCGCTTGCTCGACACGAACCTTTGATTCGCCGTATGCCGTCTGTGGATAGAAGGCAGCTGTCTCATCGAGGAATCCGTCGCCCCCAGCGCCGTAGAGGCTGCACGACGACGAGAACAGAAATCGGGAAACGCCCGCCGTCCGTGCCGCCTCGGCGAGGCGAATGGACGCGTGGAGGTTGATGTCGTACGTCAGGTCGGCGTTCAGATCGCCGAGGGGATCATTCGACAGAGCGCCGAGATGCACGACCGCATCGAAACCTTCCAGATGTTGAGGCGCGACATCACGCAGGTCGATGGCCAGGTTCGGAACGTCGTCGGGCGGGCTCACGAAGTCGCACTCGTTGAACAAACCGGTGTCGAGCCCGACAACTTCGTAGCCCGATGCCAAGAGCACCGAGACCATCTCCACACCGATGTAACCCAGGTGTCCCGTTACCAACACTTTCATGATGCCTCTTTCTTACGTTTGAGATCGCCGACGTGGCGGAGATCTAGATGACGATCTTGCGAACGTGGAACGCCTCAGCGAATCCGGACTTTGCGTTGCACTCGACTCCCCGAACTGCCATCATCCCTCGAAAGGTCTCTTTTCGAAACCAGCTGCGGCCGAGCTGCGAGGTGAAGTGCTCGAACAGCAGATCGATCTTCCGCTCCGCCACCTCGGTGGACAGCGGCACGTAGAGGTTCGGACGGCCGAGATCACCCTCGTACTTCGGGATCTCGTACTCGGCGATCGCATGGTCGCGAAACGTGTTCCAGGTGAGCTCGGCGACGGTGCGATGGTCTTGGTGCTCGTCGCGACGTCGGTGGGTGAAGATCAGATCGGGTGTGATGGAGGCCTTCAGCGCCTCGAAGGCGTCTTTGATGTCTGCCGCGACGTACGGAAAGTAGCTCTCCCGAAAGCTCTTGATGGTGACGATGCTCGTGGGTGCATCGGCGAGGAAGGCCTCTGCGCTCGACCTCGCCTCTTGTTCGCGCTCCGGCGTCGAAGCGAACACCGCCCAGTGGACCATCGAGCCCGGTCGCTCGGCCAGCAACCTGAGCAGCGTCGCTCCACATCCGATCTCGATGTCGTCGCAGTGTGCACCCAGACACAGGATCACCAAGGGATCGGTCGCCGCTGCGATTGAAAACGGAGTCATCTAGTGCTCCTGGCCATTGACCTTCCACAACTCCCACGCGCCACGGCCGGAGTTGTACATGTCTGCCAGTTGCTGCTGCTCTTTGAACGTGTCCATCACCCAGAAGCGGTCGTAGCGGTACGCGACGAGCTTCCCCTCGTTGATGAGACGATGGAATGGCTCCACCACCAGTTCCTCGCCGGGGCGGATGTAGTCGAAGATCTCGCGGCGGAGCACGAAGTAGCCGCCATTGATCAGAATTGACGATTCCGTGACCGGTCGGATGGCTTGCACCGCGCCGTCGGGATCCATGTCGACGAGGTGGAAGCTCTGCGAAGGCGGTACCGCCATGAACGAGGCAATCTTGTCGCCCTTGGCGAACTGGTCGATCATGTTGGGGAGATGCAGATCGGTGAGCCCGTCGGAGTAGTTGGCGAGAAACATCTCATCGGCATCGACGTACTTCTTCACAGCGACGAGGCGCTGCCCGATGTTCGAGTGCAGACCCGTGTCGACGAAGGTGATGTGCCAATCGGCGATGTCGTTGTTCTCGAGCTCGAGGTGCTTGCCACCGCCCGAGAGGGTGAAGTCGTTCGAGATCCATTCCTCGTAGTTGAGGAAGAACTGCTTGATGACGTCTGCTTTGTATCCCAAGCACAAGATGAACTCCTTGTGCCCGAAATGTGCGTAGTACTTCATCACGTGCCAGAGAATCGGCCGATAGCCGATCTTCACCATCGGCTTGGGAATCTCGCCGCTGTACTCGCGTAGGCGCGTGCCGAGACCACCGCAGAACAAGACGACCTTCATCGCGGCTCAGCCGGCCGGCGAGGTGGCGAGCTGGCGGGCGGCGGAGGAACCGTTCGCCGCGAGCAGCTCCTCGAGCCAAGTCTCCCCGCGGAAGTGCCGGTACTGCTCGGCTCGCAACTGATCGGCCAGACGACCCGGCGGAAGCTCGACGTCGGCGTAGGTCAAGACCTGATCGCGTGGTACATCTCGGGTGACCGTGCAGCCTTCGACCAGGCCCTCGGGAAGGTAGCGGCCGTCACTCATCTCGGCCACGTTCACCGCCTCGCCGTAGGTCGTGTACATCCCATACTCGTCGAGGACTTCGCCCACCTTCAGGTCGCGCTTGGCTACGGCACAAACCTCGACCACAGGTCCGCCGATCGGCGGCGCCAGCTCGTCGTTGAAGAGCGCGACACGAGCGATGGAGAACGGCGTCTCGAAGTGAACCAGGTGGTACGGGATCCAGAAGGGATACAGCGGTCCCTCGCCCATCTTGTAGAGGTTGAGGTAGTGACGCTGCTTCGGATCATCGTGCTCGGCGAGGACGTACGCCTTCACGAGCGGTGGCCCAACGGTGTAGTTGACGATCCCGCCGAGCTCGCGCAACTGATCGACGTCGTACAGCGCCGGTGTGTCCATCACCGAGCCTTCGAAGGTTTCGCCGCGCGACATCCCACGCTCGAGAACGCTGAAGCCGGTGGCGTTGGCAACGATCGTCTGCTCGAAGCTGATCTTGGAGCCGTCGGCGAACGAGGTGACCATCGCCGCGTTTTGGCCCCAACGCTCGGCCCACCCCTGCTGCGTCGTCGGATTGCGATACGGGTCCTGGAGTCCCTTGATGTTGCAGACGACACGGGGCGTTAGCCCCAAACCTTGTACCCAACGCACCAGGTTCATCTGCAGTCCCGGCTCGTCGCCATCGCATGCCGACAGGATCTGACCGTGCTTGCGGGCGTACACACGCAGGATCGGCCCGATCGTGGCGTCGACTTCGGCGTTCATCAGCACGACGGACTTCCCGTGCTCGAAAGCGTCGAGGATGACGTGGGCGCCGAACTCGACCGAACCGGTGACGTCGATGAGTATGTCGATGTCGGGACAGCGACACAGCAGGAACGGATCCTCCGCGACGACGGGCTTGCCCTGCCGGACGAGGTCGTCGAACGCGCTTTGCGAGGCGGTCGTTGCCACGTCTTGGTGCCCGGAGTACTCGTAGACGTCGACGGCTCGCTGTGGGTGCCGGTTGTAGATGGCAGCCATGCGCATCCCCGGCACGCTGTTCTCGATCTGATTGGTGAGGCCTTGCCCCATGAAGCCGGCGCCGACCATCCCGACCCTGATCGGCCGGCCCTCTTCCTCGCGAGCGCGCAGCGCTCGATCAACGATGATCATGCTGACATCCTCCGCTTCAACTCGGGCTCGACATCATCGAGCAGCCCCCATTGTGCGTCCTTCTCGGACATCTCCGCCACTGGCAGTGGCCACTCGAGACCGAGTCGGGGGTCGTCGTACTTCAACCCACCCTCCAAGGCCGGTGTGTAGAACTCCCCGACCTCGTAGCTCGTCTCCGTCTCGTCTTCGAGCACTTGATAACCGTGAGCGAAGCGCTCGGGTACGAACAGAGCACGATGGTTGTCGGCACTCAACTCGACCGCGATGTGCTGGAGATAGGTGTCGCTCTCCGGCCGTAGGTCGACGATGATGTCGAGGATCGCGCCTCTCGTAGCGCGCACGAGCTTGGTCTCGGCAGCCGGTGGATATTGGAAGTGCATCCCCCGAAGGGTCCCTTTATACCGGTTGTAGGCCACGTTGGCCTGAGCGATGACCGTCTTCAGGCCATGGTCGGCGAACTCGTTCTGACAGAACACACGTGAGAAGAATCCGCGAGAATCGCCACGCGGCTCGATGTCGAGGACGAACGCGCCCTTCAGTTTCGTCTCAGTGAATATCACAAGCTTCTCCTCGTGTTATCAACCGGACCACGACCTCTGCCCACGAATGACACATCGCCCGTCCCATAGCCCCGCCATCCACGTGTCCTCCTCGCGCCGCCACACTTGCAGTGCAAATATCATAGTCCTTCGGGTCGACGCCGCGTCCGGTCCGCCAAGTTCTGATGCTTCTTGACAATGCCTTGTCAGTTGGGCGCCCAAGAACCGACGCGGCTCTGGCCTGCTGAACCGAAGTGCTGGTCATGAGGGTGATGAAGGTGAGTCCGTTCGTGAATGAGGTTCACGGACAGGAGCAACTCGCGATCGCCGAGAATCTCCAACGGGGTGCCGGAGTGGACGAGACGGTGATCTTCGGCGAACACGAGGCACCGGTCGGAGAGAACGTCGATGGTCTCGAGGTCGTGCGTCGCCAGTACGACCGTCTTGCCGACCTCGTTGAGCTCGACGATCAGTTCGATCAGCCACTGCTGCGTGCGCGGGTCGAGCGTGGCGGTGGGCTCGTCGAACAACATCACCTCCGGGTTCATGACGAGCACAGAGGCGATGGCCACACGCTTCTTCTGACCACCGCTGAGTTGATACGGCGCCCGGTCGGCGAGATCTTCGATGTCGAGCATTGCCAGCGTGTCGTGCACCCGGTCGGCCACTTCGGCAGTCGACATGCCCAGGTTCAGCGGGCCGAAGGCAACTTCGTCGCGCACCGTCGGCGAGAACACCTGTGCCTCCGAGTTCTGAAACACGAACCCGACGCGTGAACGGAACCCGCGGTTGAACTGTTCGTCCTCGAGAACGTCTTCGGTGACCCGTTCGCCGAAAGCGCGGAACGTGCCGGCATCGGGAAACACCAGCCCGTCGAGGATCTTCAGCAGGGTCGACTTGCCACACCCGTTCGCGCCCAGCAGGGCAACCTTCTCGCCTCGACCGATGGTGAGCGAAACGTTGTCGAGCGCCGGGAACCGCTCGAGGTACGAGTAGGACAGGGCCTCGACGACGAAGACCGGTTCAGCGACCGATGACATGATCCGCACCCAGAGCGATACAGATGACGATCGCACAGCCGATCGCCCAAGCGATGTCGTACGCCTTGACCTTGAACGCCGACAAGGTCCGCGGGTGGCCCGTGTAGCCACGCGAGACCATCGCTTGGTAGACCTCCTCCGACATGGCATGTGCCTTACCGAACACGGTGCCGGCAGTCGCGGACACGAACGCTCGACCCGACTTCACCGCCTTGTCGACCTGAACGGTTCTGGCCTTACGGGCCTCGTACATGTCGGTGACCGAGCCGAGCAGATTGAACACGTAGCGGTACGCCATCCCGAGCACCAGTACGAACATCCGCGGCAGAAACATCGATCGCAACGCTGCAAGCAAGGTGGTCCATGTCGTTGTCAGCGCAACCAGCACCACCAGGGAGATCGACGCGGCCACACGCATGACGATGAGGCCCGCCGACCGCAGACCTTGGCTGGTGAGCCCGACCCGATGCCCGAACCAATGGCCCAGCGGCACCACGACATGACCGGGTGTGATGAAGCTGAACGTGGCCGGCAACACGACGATGCCCGTGAAGATCGGGATGAACAGCCAGACACGCTTGATGAAGTACGGCACCGAGATCAAAGACGCGGCGGCCAGCACGAGGGCCAGGATGTAGATCCCGATGAGCACGAGGATGTTGTGGATCAGTGCGGCTGTGACAACGAGTGCGAGCATGGTGATGGCTTTGACGCGCGGGTCGAGGCCCTGCA
>DATAJN010000421.1:0-1753 GCA_036262105.1 Ilumatobacteraceae bacterium | reverse complement strand
CACCGGTCGCGAAAGCGTCGCTCCTGCGGATGTGCATGCGCCGGCCACGGCGGCCCTCACGCTGCTCACCATCGTCACGGCCATCAGCATGTGTCGCGTCTTCCCCGACTGGGCGTACCTGCGACCGATGCTCGTGGTTTGCATCGGCATCCATGCCCTGATGTGCACGTTTCGGCTGTTGAAAGTTCCAGCGTGGCTGGCGATGCCCGCCGGGCTGGTGGCGATCGCGGTGCTGCTCGGGTTGATCTACTTCCGCGATTCGACACGCTTTGGCATTCCGACGGGCGACACGATCGAACAGTTCCGAACCAACATGCGACTCGTTTGGAAGCAGTTCCCCCACGCGGTCTCGCCAGTGCCGAGCGAAGGCAGCTTCGCCATCGCCGCCACTACGGCATTGGCGCTGTGCTCTTGGCTCGCCGACTCGTTCGCGTTTCGCGCCTTTGGGCGCGCCGAGGCAGTGGTTCCGGCAGGCGTCGTGTTCGTCTTCACCTCTGCCCTCGGAGTCGACCGCAACCGAGTACTCGTCGCCGCGCTCTGGATCGGCGCAGCAATACTCACCGTGGCCGCGTTGCGCATGGCCCACTCCCGCGACGACTCAGCCTGGATGGGCAAGCGGCGACAATCGCTGTGGTCGGCGTTGCCGGCGGCGATCACCTGCGCGTTGTTCGCCACGACGGGCGCTGCGGCCGTGGCACCCAATCTTCCCGGGGCCGGCCAGAAGGCGCTGCTCGACACCCGCAACCGCGAAGGCGACGTCACCGAGATCGTCAGCCCACTCGTCGACATTCGCTCCAGAATCGTCAACCGCGGCAACATCGAACTGTTCACCGTCAAGACCGACACTCCCAGGTACCTGGCCCTCACCTCGCTCGCCAACTTCGACGGCACAGTTTGGTCGACGTTGGTGGAAGGTGTGCGCACCGCCGACGGCACCCTCACCGACGGCGCTATCGGCGCGGTGACCGTGACCGACGAGATCACGATCAAGAAGCTCGGTGGCCCGCTGGCTCCGGCAGCCCGTAGTGCCACCGCTGCTACCTGGCAGGGCGATCGCAACATGCTGTGGCTCGACCAGGCGGGCGCATTGGTGGTCGACGGCGGGCTCGAATCCGGATACACGTACCAGGTCACGTCGGTTGACAACGCGCCATCCGAGGATCAATTGCGCACTGCGACGGTCAGCGGAGCACCGAACCAGGTTTACTACGACCTGCCCGACAAGTTCCCGAACTCGGTCCGAGTGCTGGCAAGTGAAGTCGTCGCGGGTGCGACGACTCCGTACGACAAGGCGCGCGCTCTGCAGGACTGGTTCCGCACGACGTTCAAGTACACGACGACGGTGCAGCGCGGCCACAGCGACGACGCCATCCTCAACTTCTTGAAGATCAAACAGGGCTACTGCGAGCAGTTCTCAGCGACGTTCGCAGCGATGGCCCGAAGTCTCGGCTTGCCAACGCGCGTGATGGTCGGCTTCACCCAGGGTCAGCTGCGGTCCGACGGTCTCTATCACGTCGCCGGTCGCCACGCTCACGCCTGGGACGAGGTCTGGTTCGACGGCTATGGCTGGGTGCTCTTCGACCCCACTCCCGGGCGCGGCGCGCCGGGTGCAGAGGGCCACACGGGGGCGGCTGCGGCTCAGGAGGAGGGCAATGGCACCCGCGGTGGCAACACATCAGACAACGTTCCGAAGCCGTCGGTGTCGCTGCCCAGTGTCGAACGTCCCCGCGTGGAGCCCGGGCTAGCGACACCG
>DATAJN010000420.1:0-1824 GCA_036262105.1 Ilumatobacteraceae bacterium | reverse complement strand
GGCCATGATCCGCGCCTGCTTGGCGATCAACTCGGGTGGCTGGCTGTGCGCCATCATCAAGAAGCCGACGGTCTCCAGACCCAGCGAGCGGGCCAGGCCGAAGTGTTGGATCGACACGTCGGCTTCGGTGCAGTGCGTGGCGACGCGCACGATCGACAGGCCGATGTCGTGGATGAAGCGGATGTCGTCCAGCGTGCCGATGCCGGGCACCATCAGCGCGGCGATCTTGGCCTGTCTGGCAGTCTCGACGGCGGCCTTCATCAGCAGTCGTTCGTCGGTGAGGGAGAAGCCGTAGTTGAACGACGAGCCGCCGAGGCCGTCGCCATGGGTGACCTCGATCACCGGCATTCCCGCGGCGTCGAGCGCGGCGACCACATCGCGCACCTGCTGCTCGGTGAACTGGTGGCTCTTGGCGTGCGAGCCATCGCGCAGGCAGGTGTCGGTCATGCGCACGTCGAGCGTCGATGAGTAGGGCATCAGTTGGTTCCCTTCATGTGAGCGGCGATCCGGTTGCCGGTTGCTGTTGCGGCGGCAGTCATGATGTCGAGGTTGCCGGCGTACGGCGGGAAGTAGTCGCCGGCGCCTTCCACCTCGACCTGCACAGCGAGTCGGGGCGTGCCGTCGCGCGACTCGCCGAACTGTGGCTGCGACTTCAGCCGGTAGCCGGGAACGTATTGGGCGACATTGGCGACGGCGTCCTCGACGGCCTTCGTGATCAACTTCTCGTCGGCGTCGCGCGGCAACTGGCAGAAGATCGTGTCGCGCATGATGAGAGGCGGATCCGCCGGGTTGAGCACGATGATCGCCTTGCCGCGACCTACCCGGCCGACCTCGGCGATGGCCCTCGATGTCGTGCGGGTGAACTCGTCGATGTTTGCTCGCGTGCCCGGCCCCGCCGACACCGAGGCCACGGTGGCCACGATCTCGGCATAGTCGACCTCGGTCACGGCAGCGACGGCGTGCACGATCGGGATCGTGGCCTGGCCGGCGCAGGTGACCATGTTGAGGTTCATCGCGTCGAGGTGCTCGTCGAGGTTCGCGGTCGGCACCACGAAAGGTCCCACGGCTGCCGGCGTGAGGTCGATTGCGCGAATGCCGAGGTCGGAGTATCGCGGCGCATTGGCGACGTGCACGTATGCGCTCGTCGCCTCGAACACGAGGTCGGGCAGTTCCCTCTGGGAGAGCAACCAGTCGACTCCATCGGCGGACGCCTCGAGGCCCGCCTTGCGAGCCCGCTCCAATCCGTCGCTTCGTGGATCGACGCCGACCATGTATCGCGGTTCGATCGCGTCGGACCGCAACAGCTTGTACATCAGGTCGGTACCGATGTTTCCGGATCCCACGATCGCTGCGGTCAGCTTGGTCATCCCGCTACTCTGCCCCAACGCCTGCGGCGGAGGAAGGGCCTGCGTTCCTATCTGCGGAACGGCTCGTCAGCTGAAGCCGGCAGAAAGCTCGGCGACGACCTCAGCGGCGGTCATCACTCGGTCGACGGCGCCCACGGATCGCCCGGCGTAAAGGGCCATGGCGCTGATGTCGCCCGTGGTGTCGCGGTTGGGTGAGCTGGCGCCGAACCGCACCATCTGCACGGGCTTGCCTTCTCGAGGAGCCGTTTCGCCGACGACGTCCGTAGGCGCTGCTTCTGCCGCGGCGATCGCCGAACGCAGCACGCGGTGAGGGGCGTTCGGCCATCCAACACCGAACGCCTCCGTGAGCACCGAATCGTCGTCTCGTGCCGCGACCAGTGCGTCGATGTACGCCGGGTGGGCGTACGACTCCCGTGTCGCCACGAATCGTGTGCCCACCCGGCGTACATCGACGCAC
>DATAJN010000419.1:0-5236 GCA_036262105.1 Ilumatobacteraceae bacterium | reverse complement strand
CCAGTCAGGATTCGAAACCCGTCAGCACGGCCAGTGTGTGCTCGGCCAGGGTCGGCAGCACGTAGCCGCCCTCGTGGACGAAGACGGTCGGGCGGTCGAGCCCGGCGAGGAGCCGGCCGATGGCGCAGAAGCCTCGATCGGTCACGAGCAACGGACTGTTCGGATCATCGACGGCTGCATCCACTCCGAGCGACACGACGATGGCCTCGGGTTCGAACCGGCGAATGGCAGCGACCAACGTGGTGCAAGCGTTGAGCCAGTCACCGTCGTCGGCCAGGGCATGCACTGGCATGTTGCAGTTCGTGCCCGTGTCGTCGATCTCGTCGGCATGGCCGACCGTATGAGGGAACCAACCCGAGGCAGGGTCGATGTGCACCGATCCGTAGAAGACCGAAGGATCATTCCAGAAGATTGCCTGGGTGCCGTTGCCGTGATGAGCGTCGATGTCGACAACCGCAACGCGTCCGACGCCCGCGGCACGGAGTTGCGCGGCCGCGACCGCGGCGTTGTTGAGATAGCAACTCCCTCCGAAGAAGGCTGGCCCGGCGTGATGCCCGGGCGGGCGGCAGACGGCGTAGGCCACTCGCTCGCCTGCTGTCACGAGATCGGCGGCGGTTGCCGCGGCATCAGCAGCGGCCTTGGCGCCGGTCCATGTCCCCGCGCCAATGCAGGTGAGGGTGTCCATCGCGTAGAAGCCGATCTCGGCGCGAATTGTCGCCGCACCGCGCAGGCGGGCACCGCCGTACTTTCCGGCGACCGGCGGGAAGAAGTAGGGCGTGACGTAGGGGACGCCGGGAGACTCGAGGTGACCGTCGGCCACCCAGCGTTGGTACGCCGATTGCAAGACGTCGAGGAAGCGTTCGTCGTGTACACGCAGCAGGGCCTGGCGCCCGTGATCGGCGGCCTCGATCATCGTTGCGCCGGCAGCCGCACACGCGGTGGCGATGATCTCGGCCCGCGCCGGGAGCTCGTCGGTGGCCTCGGTGACTCCGCACCACACACCGGTGGCGACGTCGTGATGAACGTGGTCGGGCGCGACAACCACCGGCATCGACAGCGCTGACACCGAAGCGTCGGTCACATCAGCGCCAGCAACTCGTCGATGGGTAGGGCTTCGGCAACGCGGCCACTTCTTCCAGCGGTGGTGGTTGCACGGAACATGCTGTCGAGCACCGCTTCCTCCGTCGCCTCGACGGCGGCGGCGAACAACGAGTCGAGGTCGCGGTCCGACAGCACGTCGTGACTCACCGGCCCGCGCTCGCCGCGCTCGAATCGGCAGCCCGTGCTGAACGCAACGAAGATCTCACCGCTGCCGTTCGTGGCCACCGACCCGGTGCGCGCCAGACCGAGCCCGGCACGTCGCGCCACGCGCTCGCACTGTGCCGGCAGGATCGGCGCGTCGGTGGCGATCACCACGATGCAGCTCCCTTCCGGCGCCTCGCGCTCACCGCACCGTCCGAGCTCGGCGAACCGCCGGCCGACGGGTGAGCCGTTGACGCACAGTCGCTCGAGTGCACCGAAGTTGGTCAACACCAGAGCCCCGACGATGTAGCCGTCGACGGCGCGCGACGACGTACCGATCCCGCCCTTCCAACCGAGGCACGTCATGCCCGAACCCGCGCCGATCGCGCCGGCGGCAAACAACCCGCCTCGGGCGTCGGCGAGTGCTTCGGCCACGTGATGAGGCTGCACGGCCATCGCCGACGGATCGCTGAGCCACGAGTCGTCGCATTCACCGATCACCGGGGCGACAACATCGTCAACTACCTCGGGCACCTCGCGAAACGTGGCTTCGACCACACCCTGAAAGGCCAACCCGATGCTCATCGCCGCGGTCAGCACCACGGGTGTTTCCAGTGTTCCCCATTCGCGGATGGTCAACGATCCGGTCAGCTCGCCTGCCCCATTGAGCACCGAAGTGCCGGCGGACATCGGGCGATGGAAGAGCGAGGACAACGAGTCGGGAAGGATCGCGGTCACACCAGTGCAGTGCTCCGCGATCGAGGCGTGACCGACGCGTACGCCGGGTACGTCGGTGATGGCGTTGTGCGGCCCGGCGGGAAGCAACCCGATCACGATGCCGCAGTCACGAGGACGAGGACGCTGCGGCCGGTCCTCCGTCATGGGCCGAGCGTACAACGACCGCCTACGGTGGCGACCCGTGGAGCACTACGACATCGCCGTCATCGGGCTCGGGGGCATCGGCAGTGCCACCGCCTGGTTCGCGGCCCGCGGCGGTCGCTCGGTGATCGGTCTGGAACGCTTCGCCCTGGGTGGCCACCATCACGGCGCCTCCCACGACCACAGCCGGATCATCCGCCACAGCTATCACACCGAGCACTACGTGCACCTGACCCGGTTTGCGTACGACACCTGGCGTGAGGTCGAGGCCGAGAGCGGCGAGATCATCGTGCACAAGACCGGTGGCATCGATCTGTTCCCTCGTAGCGCGGCGATCGGAATCGATACCTACCGAGATTCGATGCGCGTCACCGGAGTGCTGTTCGACGAATTGACAGGCACGGAGGCGATGAGGCGCTGGCCCGCATGGCGCATACCGGCCGACACCGAGGTGCTCTACCAAGCAAACACCGGCATCGTGTCACCGGCGGAGACGGTTCCATTGCTGCAGCGTCTGGCGAGCGAGCGTGGTGCCGTACTGCGCAGCGACTGCAACGTGGTGGCGATCGAGCCGGATGGCGAGCACGTCACTGTGCACCTCGCCGACGGCACCACGGTCGTTGCCGCGCATGTGGTGATCGCCGCCGACGCCTGGACCGCGCCCCTCGTCCAACCGCTCGGCACAGCGCTGCCCCTCGTGGTCACGAAGGAGCAAGTCACGTACTACGACACGGAGCACCCGATCTCCTTCGACCGTGCCGTGTTTCCGGTGTGGATCTGGATGGACGACCCGTCGTTCTACGGCTTCCCGACGTTCGGCCGAACGGGCGTGAAGATTGCCCAGGATTGCGGCGGGGTGCCCGTGGATCCCGATGCCCGTGGCTTCGAGCCCGACCCGGCGATCCTGGCACGCACGGATGCGTTTGCGGCCGAGGCGTTCGGCGGGCGGCTCGGCGTACCACTGTCGACGACCACGTGCCTCTACACGCTGACCCCCGATCGCGACTTCGTGGTCGACTCGCTGCCGGAGCACCCGAACGTGCACGTTGCCCTCGGCGCCGGCCACGGCTACAAGTTCGTCGCCTGGTTCGGGCGCACGCTGGCGGCCCTCGCCACTGACGAGAACCCCGGTTGCGACCTCACCCCGTTCCGCCTGGCTCGGCCCGCCTTGATCGACCCGGCGTGGGAGGCGAACTGGTTGGTGTAGCCAGCGTGGTCAGCCCCGCATCTTCGCGGTCCACCAACGGCGGATGTCGAGGCTCGGGTCTTCCATCGGCGCGTACCAACCGTGGGTGAAGCTGCGGCTGCCCATGCCGCGCTGTACGCGCTCGCAGATCGCCCAGTCCTGAACGTTGACCATGTGCCAGAAGTCGACGGCATCCGACCCGTCGAAATCGTGCTTGCCTGTTTCGTCGGGATGGAACAACAGCTGGCACTCGATCGTCGTGCGGTCTGCGGCGATCGGTCGGAGGATGAACGCGGCGACGTGGTCGCGCGACAACGACAGCATGAGGTTCGGATAGATCAACTCACCGAAGTGGTTGACGCGCTCGGCCTCGTCGAGCCCGGGGAACGAATCACGATTGCTCGTGCCGCTGGCGGTGTAGGTGTCGGCCCCGGGGCGATGCGGTATCCCACGCTCCCAATCGAGGGCAACCCCGCCGCGCACACGGAACGACGGCACCAGGTCGCACAGCTCAGGATGCACCGGACCGCAGTGGTAGCACTCGTTGTAGTTCTCGGCGATCACCTTCCAGTTGGCGGCGACCTCGTAGTTGATCGCCTCTCCGACGACGAGATCGGCGAGCGGAAAGCGCCTCACCCGCTCGGCGATCGGGCCCAGGTCGTCGAGGAGCTCGGGGCCGTGGTCGGCGAGCCGCACGAACACGAAGCCACCCCACTCCGACAGGCCGTACCGGTGCATGGAGAACTGCGAGGGATCGATGTCGGCAACCCACGGTGCGGCGCGCAGCGAGCCGTCGAACCCGTACGCCCAGAAGTGGTATGGGCAACGGATGACCGTGTCGAAACAGGCGGTGGGCTCGGCCTGCGTCGAGTCGACCAGCTCGGTGCCACGGTGCATGCACCGGTTGGCGAACGCGTGCAGGGCACCGTCGATGTCGCGAACGATCAGCACCCGTTCGCCGGCAACCGACGCCAATCGGCACGAGCCAGCCTCGCGGCCTATCGAGTCACTTCGACCGACGCATACCCACGAGGTGGCCATCGCCAACCGCTGTTCGTCGCCGAAGACCGCCGCGTCGCAGTACGCGGCGCGCGCCAGGCTGGCTTCCATCAGGCCGTGACTGGTGGCCGCCGCGACGCCCACGGTTGGGCGGCCTCGAGCTGCGCGGCAACTCGTACGAGCACATCTTCACGGCCGAATCCGGCGACCAGTTGCACGCCGACAGGCAAGCCGCCGGCCGTCCAGTACAACGGCAGGCTGATGGCCGGCTGGCCGGTGACGTTGAACTGCGCGGTGAACTGCAGCAACGCACGCACACGCATGCCACCTTCAGGACCCGACAGGTAGCCGATCGGCGGCGGGGGCGTGGCGATGACAGGAGTGAGCAGCAGATCGTGACCGACGCCGCCATCGGCAGGGTGCCACCACGACAACATCTCCCGGCACCACAGCTGCTGAGCCGACAACGTGAGCAGGTAGTCGGCCGCCGACACCGAGTTGCCGAGCTCTCCGAAGAACACGTTGTCGGGCTCGAGATCTCCGTCGGCGAACGGCCGGCCGAGAATGCCCTCGAGCACTCGCAGATCCGCAGCTGTGGCGGCACTGACGACTGTGATGAAGCGATCTTGGAAACCGGGGTCGTGAAACGCGGGGGGTGAGGAGTTGTCGACATCGTGTCCCAGCGACGCGAGCAGCTTGGCGGCTCCGGCAACGGCCGCTTCACAATCGGGATCCGAGAGCACGTCGGGCGAGCGGTCGAGCACGCCGATGCGCAGGCGCCCGGGATCTGCCCCGACCTCGTTGACGAGCGGACGGGCAAAGGGAGGAGCGATGTAGGGGTCGCCCGGTTCGTAGCCGGAGATCGCGTCGAGCACGGCAGCCGTGTCGCGCACGCTGCGCGTGACACAACCGTCGATCGTGGCTCCGGCC
>DATAJN010000418.1:0-1807 GCA_036262105.1 Ilumatobacteraceae bacterium | reverse complement strand
ATCCATCGGATGGGAAGCTACGACGCCCTCGTCGAAGTGTGGAACGGCGTGCCGTGGATGAGCCCGGTCTGGTGTCACAAACCACGCATCGCGTTTCTCCACCACGTGCACGGCCCCATGTGGGATCAGCTGCTGCCGCGGCCGCTGGCCGGAATCGGGAGAGCACTCGAAGCTCGATTTGCTCCGCCGTTCTACCGGCGCACGCTCACCCTGACGCCCTCCGAGTCGACGCGCCTCGATCTACTCGGCCTCGGCTTCCGCCCCGATCGGGTGATTGCGGTCAACAACGGTGTCGACGAGGTGTTCCATCCCGGTGGTCGCCGCTGCGAATCACCACTCGTGGTGTGCGTCGGTCGCCTTGCGCCGGTGAAGCGACAGGACGAGCTGATCGAGGCTGCTGTGCACGCTCGTCGCCGCGTACCAAACCTGCAACTGATGATCGCCGGCGACGGTCCGCTGCGACCGGCCTTGGAGGCTCGCATTGCCGCGCACGGCGCACAGGATTGGATCACACTCGTGGGCCGCCTCAGCCATGTCGAACTGCTCGACGTCTATCAGCGCGCCTGGCTGGTGAGCAGCGCCTCGTTGGTCGAGGGGTGGGGTTTGACCATCACCGAGGCAGCGGCCTGCGGCACCCCTGCGGTCGCCACCGACGTCAGCGGTCACCGCAGCAGCATCGTCGACGGTGTCACCGGCGTGCTGACGCCGCTCGGATGCCTGGGCGACACCATCGCCGACGTCCTGCTCGACCGCGATCGCCACGCCCATCTCGGCGCCGCGGCACTTGCCCGGGCGCGCACTCTCACTTGGGATGCATCGGCGCAAGGAATCCTGGCTGCACTGCATGGCCAGGTCCGTCGCCGTCATCCCGAGCTGTTCGTCGGGTCGGCGTCAGCGGGGGAGCAGGCGCGTCGCCAGCTTGAGGGCTCGTAGGGCGCCCTGCCTGGCGATGGTGCGGTGCGGTGAACGCCCGTCGTGGCGGAGCTGCGTACGGTTCCGCAGGAACCAGTCGTAGCTGTCGGCGAGCATCTCTTCGTTCGACCAGCGAGGCTGCCAGCCGAGCGCGTCACGGACGTGGTCGATGTCGAACCACAGAGACTTTGAATACATCATCCAGTGGTAAGGCGCGAACGGCACGAGTCGCGCTCCGGCACCAACTCTCATCAGCGTCGCCGCGGGGCGGGCCGGCAGCGACCTGACCCGCGAGCCCGTTCCCGCATGCGTGCACAACGATTCGAGCGACTCGCGCATCGTGCCGAACCGATCGGTGCCCACGTTGAACACGGCAGGACCTACCGAGCCTGCGGCGAGGAGACAGGCCTCGGCGAGGTCGTCGGCCTGCACGAACTGGTAACGGTTGTTCCCGTTGCCGAGCACGAAGATGTCGGCACCGTCGGCGACCCAATCGAACAGGATGCCGAATATACCGAGTCGGCCATGACCGAGGATCGTCCGTGGCCGCATGACGGTGACGTCGAGCCCGTTCGACACAGCGACCCGACAGGCCCGCTCGGCGGCGAGCTTGGCCCGGCCGTACGCCTCGATCGGCGATGGTTGCGTCGACGGGAGAACAGGGTTAGTCGCGGGTACCCCGAACACTGCGCTCGATGAGGTGTGCACCACCTTGCCGACACCCGCCCGAGTGGCCTCGCGCAACAGGAGCAGTGTTCCGTCGACGTTGACGGTGCGCAGCAGATCCTCGTCGCGGGTGAGCGGCACCTGGGCGACGTTGTTGAACACGATGTCGCACCCGGCCACCGCGAGAGCGACCGAACCACGGTCGCGGATGTCGCCGACGATCATCTCC
>DATAJN010000417.1:0-1551 GCA_036262105.1 Ilumatobacteraceae bacterium | reverse complement strand
TGTTCGAACGCCAGCAGATCGACGTCCAGAATGTCATCCATCGCCCGAGCGTAGCTCGCCGTATTCGTGCTGGTAGAACGGCGAATTCTTACCGACAATCGAAACCTCGGTAACACTTGGGACGTGTCAGGTCTGTGGCGTACGCAGTTGCTGCGATGAACGAGATCGCCGAGGTCAGGGTCGTCGAGAGCGTCGACTCCCTGTTTCGCGCTCACTATGCCCGATTGGTGCGGGCGCTCACGTTGGCATGCAGCGACCAAGAGCTCGCGGCCGACGCTGTGCAGGAAGCCTTCGTGAAAGCCCACCTGCACTGGCGTCGGATCCAGCACTACGACGATCCCGTCGGATGGATCCGCCGCGTCGCCATCAACCGTCTTCACGACGATCACCGCCGCCAGAACCGCAAGGGGATCGCACTCCGGCGTCTCGCCGGCGAGCCGCAAGTGCAGCCCGTCGAGCAACACGACTTCGACCCGGACCTGCAGAACATCCTGGCTCAGCTGCCCAAGCAGCAGCGCATCGCGATCGCGTTGTTCTACGTCGACGAACTGTCGGTGGCAGAGGTTGCCGCTGCCCTCAACGTCACGGTGGGTGCGGTCAAGTCGTACTTGCATCAGGGCCGCGCCCGACTTCGCAGCGTGGTAGCAAGCGGGGAGGAGGTGCATTCGGATGAGTGAGTTCCACGACCCCGAGCTGCGCCAGGAGCTGGGTCGCCTCAGCGGCCCCTATCCGGACGAGAACGCGGCGTTTGCCGCATGGCAGCGGCGTGTCGGCCAAGCCCGGCGACGGCGGGCGATGGCCTGGACCACCGGAGCGGCGATGTCGGTGATCGTTGGTGTGGTGGCCGCCGCGGCGATGCAGGGCCAGAACCAGCACTCGGTCGTTCCCGAAAAGGCGACCGAGACCACCGTCAACACCTCGACGACGGTCGCTACGACCGTTGCCACGACAATCGTCAAGATGGTGGTCACCGAGTCGACCGACGAGTCGACCAGCACGACCGACACGACGCTTCCCTCCAACACAACGCCGAGTTCCGAAGACGTTGTCATCACCATGCCACCACCCGAAACGGGCGACGCCGGTGGCGCGGTGCCTGTGGTCACGACACACAAGGCCAAGCCCGGCTCGGGGGGCGGCACGACAGCAACGCCGACGACGCCGAGCACCCCGAATACCGACAACAACGACTCGCACGGCGTCAACAAAACGATCACGTCGATCGGCGGCACCATCACCGTTCACCAGTTCGGGGATCACCTCGCGATCGTCGACATCACCCCCGCCGACGGATTCCACGGTCACGAGAGCGGTCACTCGGGTCAAGGGATCGGCGTCACCTTCACGTCGGCCACTCATCGGTCGGAGATCTCGGTGTGGATCGACAACGGCACATTGAAGAACTTCGTGAGCGAGAAGAACGACACCCACGGCGGGTCAGGGCCGGGTGACACATCGGGCGACGGATACCACGGCGACTGAATCGGGTCTCGAAACCCTCGGCTTCGATCTGCTCAACTGTTGCTCGGTGAAGACCGACTGGAACCCGGT
>DATAJN010000416.1:0-1579 GCA_036262105.1 Ilumatobacteraceae bacterium | reverse complement strand
CTTGCGGCAACGTTACGTGTCGTCAAATTCGTACAACTTCTTCTTGGCATCCTTCCTGGCCTGAATGAGACTCGAGCTGATTGCCGATCTGTCGGCATCGTGGGCGAACATACGCAAGGGGCTCAACGAGCTGCGGGTGATCGTCGGGGGATGTTGTTGTTTGAACGCGGATCGGTGTGGGCACCGTCACGCCACCCCCAATACCGAAACCCCGTAGCAGAGAACCCCGCTGGTCCCGTCTCCCACCCGGCCACGGGGTTCTTCGCGTTCTCTAGTCAACGAACTGCAGGCGATCGGCGCGGCCGTGCTCCTCGTGTCGATTTGGACCGCGGCCTCAGCCACCGTTGCTGGTCAACCCGGGCACGCCACCACCCGTCAATGTTCAGCGCACAGTACTGGCACTGCGTGGAGCTGAGGGAATTGAACCCTGACCCCTTCCATGCCATGGGCCCCAACGCGAGAAAGTGTAGTTTCACCTTCGAAGTCCGTTGGCCGTCGGTGCGGCAGCGAACGAGCCTCCATGGCACGAACACCCTCGACGAGCACTGCGGCGGCGTCGGCAAGCAAGGCTGTCTGAGGAGCAAGCGATGGCGACAACAGTGAAGAGGAGAGCCCGACTAGCCGAGGTGGTGCTGCCCGACTTCGGTACGCCTCGGACCGAGCCGCTGTTGCCCGCCTCGATCCATAGGGACCGAATGGAACGCCTGCGATCTCGGATGGAGGTGCGCGGCTACGACCGCATCGTCGTTTGGGCCGATCGAGAGCACAGCGCGAACATCGCCTACCTCACCGGGTTCGACCCGCGGTTCGAAGAGGCCGTGCTCGTCGTCGGTGCGTCGAGTGATCCGGCGATCCTTGTCGGCAACGAATGCCATGGCCTGGCCGAGGCGGCACCGCTGGCGATGCGACCGGTCCGGTTTCAGGATCTCAGCCTGCCCGGCCAGCCGCGAAGTGCGTCGAGACCGTTACCGGAGATCCTGAGAGATGAGGGCATCGAGCCGGGTGGTCGGATCGGAGTCGTCGGCTGGAAGACGTATTCGAGCCGCGAAACAATCGAAGCTCCGGCCTTCCTCGTCGATGCGCTGAGGTGGGCCACCGGCCCAGCGGGCCTCGTGGAGAACGCCAACGACATACTGATCGATCCAGTCGACGGGCTCCGCGTCATCAACGAGGTCGAGCAGCTGGCGGCGTTCGAGTGGTCCGCGTGCCAGACGTCGTCCGGCGTGAGCAATGTGCTGACCGGCGTGCGGCCCGGGATGACCGAGCGGGACTGCGTGCAGCTGCTGAGGTGGAACGGCTCGCCACTGTCCTGCCATCTCATGCTCACCGCCGGGCCGCGGGCAAGGTACGGGCTGCTCAGTCCGGGCGACCGACCGGTCGAACGCGGCGACCCGTTCACGGTCGCGTTCGGTATCTGGGGGGCGCTCAACTGCCGCGCCGGGTTCCTGGTCGAGGCTCCGTCGGAGCTGCCCGACGGGATCCACGACTACCTCGAGCGCCTCGTCGCGCCATACTTCGCGGCGGTGGCCGACTGGTACGAGTCGCTGCACGTCGGCCAGGTCGGCGGCGAACTCCAGGC
>DATAJN010000415.1:0-3531 GCA_036262105.1 Ilumatobacteraceae bacterium | reverse complement strand
GACAACCCCGCCGTTACCGACGAGCTCACGCTGCGTCACCTGGCCGAGCTGCCATGGGTGCTCTCCTACGGCACCGATGCTGTGCTCATCCACCCAGTTCGACAACTCCGCATGCTGGGCCTGAATCCGCGCGTCGAGGTCACGCTCGACGGATTCATGGCTCTACCCTCCTTTGTGGTCGGCACCAACCGGGTGTGCATCGTGCAGGAGCGCATCGTCTCGCTCCTCGCGGACGCGGACGCGCTGCGCGCATGGCCGTGCCCGTTCGATGCCACACCAGTGTGCGAGTCGTTGTGGTGGCATCCAACCCGGGACGCCGACCCGGAGCACATCTGGCTTCGTAGCGTCGTTTCGGCTGCAGGTCGTCGCGTTTGAGAACGCGTCAGCCGGCGACTGCGGGAGTGCCCACTCTCAGCACGCGCAGCAGGCGGGCGAGCAGCTCGTAGTACCCGACCAACACAATCAGCTCGATCACGCCATCCTCGCCGATGAGCTCGACCAGTCCGGTGTATTCGACGTCATCGAGCTCGCTGCCTTGCAACAACCTCGTAGTTGCGGCGACGACGGCGCGCTCGATGGGGTCCGTCAAGGTCGAGGGCTCAGCACTGATTCGAATCGCAGCGAGGATGTCGGCGCTGATTCCTAGGTTCCTGGCTATTCCATCGTGGCTCTGCCATTCGAACTCACTCTCACTCCGTGCCGCGACTGTGAGGATCGACAACTCCCGAGCACGATCTGATAGATGACCTCGATATCGCAATGCAGCTCCCAAATCCGCAAGTGGTCCACCGACGTGCGGTGCGGCGACCATCGCGTTGAAGGGTCCGACGAGTGCACCGTCGGTAGTCACGAGCAGGTTTGGAGAGGCGCGCCCTTGCGACCTGCTGGCAACGATTCGGTCGTACACGGCCCGGGCCGAGTCGTCGAGTTGAGTCGGTTGACGGGGCGAAAGCCGCTCACGCGATTGATCGGCGTCAGCCATTGGAGACCGCCGGGATGACCTGGGTCGTGAACAGCTCCAAAGATCGCTTGGAGAAGTCGAAGTCGGCCTGACCATTGTGGAAGGTACAGATCAGGCGGTCCACACCTCGGGCCCTGATCCGCGCGACTTGATCGATGCACTGCTCGACGGATCCGGCGATCAACAACCCGTCGTCCAGCATCGAGGCCAACGTTGATGTCGCGTAAGCCTCGTACACCGGCTTGTGCGTCGAGTACGTCTCGTCGTCGGCGCCAGGCTTGTCGGAGATCGAATGGGCGAAATGCTCCTGCTTCTCCTGGAGATCTTGGGCAACCTGCGCTATCGCTTCGTCTTCGTTGTCAGCCACAGCGATGGTGGCCGCGATGGCGAACCTGGCCTCTCCCGAGCGTTGGGGCTGATACTCAGTCCAGAACTTTCGGTATTGCGCCATTCGTTCGTCGGCGATCTCCCTGGTGAGAAGTGCGGTCGCACATCCGACGCCCAACATCGCACACTTCTCGATCGAGTCGATGCTCGCAGCACTGATCCACAGCGGTGGTGTCGGCGTCTGCGTAGCTTCCGGTACCGCGATGGCATCGGAACCGTTCCACCAGGGTGTGTCATAGTCGACGGTCTCACCGCGAAGGAGTCGCACGACGATGTCGAACGCCGCGTCGAACATCGCGACGGTAGCGCTGCGGTCGACGCCGAAAGCGTGCTGCTCGACGCGGATCTGACCTCGACCGAAACCGACGTCCAACCGGCCGCCGCACAGCGCGTCGAGCGTTCGCAGTTCGTCAGCCAAACGTGCCGGATGCAGGAACGGCAACACGTTGACCATGGTTCCGAGCCGGATGTTGGTCGTGCGTCGGGCGGCCGCCGCGATGAGCAAGCTCGGCGCCGACGACAACGAGAACAGCGGCTGCCCGTGATGCTCGGCGAAGTACCAGCCGTCGAGGCCCCATCCGTCGGCGCTCTCGATCAGATCGAGCAAGTCATCGATCGCCTCGATGTGCGGACGTCCGGCGTAGGCACCGACGAGATTGAATCCGTAGTAGTCCACGTGTTACCTCTTCAATCTGCAGAGTTGGTCACAGTCGGGGGATCGATGAACGCCACGGCGCGCCGCCACGCATCGCGAGCGTCATCTGCCCGATAGCCGAGCAGCGACGGATCACGTTAGTCAGCGAGGTAGTGGCGACGCAGCGCCTCGCCACTACCGGCACGTATGAAGCAGGGGAAAGCGCTGCACGTCGCCGGATACAGGGTGGGGCCGGGCCGCCCTGCCCTGACCTTGGCAGACGACCCGATTCAGCTGAACTGGCGATGGAGGCGGTCGGCAACGTCTTGAGGAGTCGGCATCGAGGCGACCTGTTTGCCGAGATCCTCCGCCCGCGTCCGGAACGACGGTTCGTTGAAGAGCCGATCGGCCGCGGCGCGTAGGGCGTCGGTGTTCACATCTTCGGGTTCGATGGTGAGACCTGCACCAGCCCGGACGCAGGCAGCCGCGTTGACGAACTGATCCGCGCCGTGGGGCACGCACAGCTGTGGAAGGCCAGCCATCATCGCCGCGAGGAAGATCCCGGATCCGCCATGCGAGAGGACTGCCGCACAATGGGGAATGAGCTGGGCCTGAGGGATGTAGCGGGCGACGTGCACATGGCCCGGCTGCTCACCCAAGGCAGCGGGATCGCCCTGAGGACCGACCGTGACGACCACCCGTACCGGCATCTCGCGCAGCGTTTCGATGATCGCCACCAGCGCAGCATCGTTCCGAAAGACGGTCCCGAACGTGACATAGACCAGAGGGGTCCCCGCATCAGCGGTCACCCAGTCGGGAAGGTGTTCATTGCCCGATGTGGCCGTGTTGCCCGGACCGAGGTGCTGGACCGATCCAAGGTGGGTGGTGCTCTCGGGGTGCAGGCTCGGCGGATAGATGTTGATGTAGAGATGCTCGTAACAGCCCCCGAAGGGCTTGGGTTCCAGCCCCTGCTCCACCCAGAGGTGGGCGACTCGCTCGCCTGTGTTTGCCACCTTGGTGGCCCCTTTGATCGAACCGAACCCGTGGCACACGTTCGGAACGCCCAACGCGGCTGCCACCAGTGGCCCAGCGAACTCGGCCTGCTCAGCGATCAGCAGGTCCGGCTGCCACGCACGCGCCGCCGGCAGGAGATCGGTGAACATCGGCGGGGCGCCCACCGTGCCGAACAGGCGCGGGAACCCGTACTCGTCCCTCTGGTCACCCCGCATCTCCTGGATCTCGGGGTAGCGTCGGAAGTATTCGGCCATTCGGGCACGCTCGTCGAGCCCGGCAGGCGTCGCCTGGAAACCGTCCCGCTGTAGGCGGTCGCATTCCTGCGCTCCAGTCGCCCACAGCACATCGTCACCACGCTGGACCAATGCCTCAGCCAACGGCACCATCGGATGGATGTGGCCGCGACCAGGACTCGACGTGAACATGACCCTCATGGGGACATCATCGCCCACTTCCGCACCCGTCGCGGTGGCCGAGAGCCCCGGAGGTCGCGCACACAGACCCACGGCATCTCGCCGCAAAGGGCCAGATCGGG
>DATAJN010000414.1:0-2671 GCA_036262105.1 Ilumatobacteraceae bacterium | reverse complement strand
ACAGTCCTTGGCGCAACCGGGGCCATCGGATCGCCGAGTGACCGAACCGTTGCCGCTTCCCGACTTCGTGACTCGAAGTGTGAAGACGGACGCTGGTGCAGCAGCGTCTCCGAAGGTTGGGAGCAGCGGGTCGCGAGGGCTGATGTCGTAGTCGTTCAGGGTGGACCAATCAGAATCCCATGCCCAGGCGAGCATGCCGACAACGCCGGCGGTGAACTGGGCGTCTTTCTTCGAGGCAAATGCGTTGGCCCGGTCTTGCAGGCTCCCACCGATGTCGGTGGGGTTGATTCCGGCTTCGCCGATGAACACCGGCTTGTCGAGCAAGTTGCACTGTTCGATTCGTTTGGCGAGCCCGTTGTACTGATCTCCCGGCATGGTCGATGCCGGCGAGCCGTAGTCGTGGTATTCGCAAAGGTCGATGGTGGCGACGTCATGGACAGAGGAGTAGTCAGCGCCTTGGGCACCGCATTGTCCGCTGCCGAGGGTGCCCAGACTGACGAGGTGGTTGGGGTCGGTCGCCTTGATGAGCCCGGAGACGTCTGCGGCGAAGCTCCGCAGAACCGCTGTCGCGCCATCCGGGCACGACTCCACGCCGTTGCTGTCGCGGTGGATGATCTCCGCTTCGTTCATCAACTGCCACGCCAATACCGTCGGGTCGTTGGCGTACTTCGACACGATCTCTTCTACCCACGAGCGGTAGTCGACAGTGCCTCCTGGATGCACCGCCGTCCTGTAGCCATCGGCGAACCACGTATCGAGCTTCTTCGCGCCGGCGCCGCCGTCGGGGCCGTCGCAATCCGCCCATTGATTGGCGAGAACCGGAATCACCTTGATTCCTCGTTCGGCGGCGAGCTGAAGCGTCTTGTCGAACGCCGTCCAATCGCGCAGTCCATTGGTGGTGGCGAGTGGTTGGAAGAACCAAGCGCGGACGACTCCGCCTGCCGCGATCCCGTCGAGCGACTCGGCGAGCGCGGTGCCGTTGTTCAACGCATACCAGCAACTGCCCCGATTGTTGGCGTTGTAGATGTTGAAGCCAGTGAACTGATAGGGGCTTCCGTTCAACGAGAGGTGGGTTCCTGTCCGGCTCACGAAGCCGAGCTCGCATGGGGCAGGCGGAATGGTGAGCGTCGGCTCGGACCCTGTTTCGCACCCCGCGGCCGAGGTCGACGGCGAGGTGTTCACGCCGACAGCCGCGACTGCCGCGATCAGAAGGACGGCCGTGAGCGCAAGAACCCTGTTTCGACGTGACCTAGCAATGTTCAGATCGCTGGCTGCTCGAACCCGCCGAATTCGCATGCTGGTCTCCCTTTGTCGCAGACGCTAGCCCGGCTGGCGCAACCCCCGTTCACAAGCGCTCCCTGTGGAGTGCTTCACGCCTACCTGGGTAGCTCGACGAACTCCACAGGACAGGGCGAGGCACTGATCTGTCGAACTCAGCAGTGCATGACGCCACTTCAATCGCTTGGTGATGGTGGCGGTGCGGTGTGTGGTGGCAGACCGGCGAGGTGGGCGACGTCGTTGTAACGGATCAGCCGCCACTTGTTGTCCTTGATCAGGTGGATCTCGGTGATCGAAGTGTTCAACGTGTGGATCTCGTAGCTGCCCGTTGGCGGTGACTTCAGGGCCACGCGCAACGCCGCGTCGACCACCCCGCCGTGGCAGACGACAACGACGGTTTTGTCGGGGTACGAATCGGTGGTGCGTCGGATGGCTTGACCGATGCGGAACTGGAACGCCGCCACCGTTTCGCCGCCCGGAAAGCTCGTTCCGAAGGGATCGCCTTGCCACCAATCCACGCCGTATCGCTGGACGTACTCGTCGAAGCTCATCCCGTCGCAGTCCGGGCCGGGGTCGTGCTCGCCGAAGCCTGCGTCCTCGACCACCGCCAGACTGCCGATGGCCGGCGAGATGATCTCCGCCGTCTCGCAGGCCCTCGCGTAGTGGCTGGAGATGAGTACGTCGGCGGTGATCTCGTTCCCCGACGCCCACCGATCGCGCAGTCGCTCCGCCTGTAGGCGACCGAGCTCAGAGAGCCCCGAACATGTGCGATGACCACCGATGACCCTGGCGACGGTCGTCTTCGATTCTCCATGGCGCACCAACACGAGCCGAGTCACAAGGCGCGGAGCTTACTTTTCGTTCGCGCGCGAGCACCTGTCCGAACACCTGCACGTAGTTTCGTAGGCGTGCGTGGAGTTGACAGGTTGACCATTCGATCAACCACCACGGACCCACGCGGCGCCACGTTGTTGGCCGATGCACATGCGCTCGGCCTCACTGGGATCAGCTCGATCGATGTCGCTGACCTGGTCTTTGTGGTGGGCGGCACTGATCGCGTCGAGCTCGTGGATCTGCTCGTCGATCCCTTGCTGCAGACCGGCGAATGGACGATCCCGACGGCACGGGCGATCGAGACCACACGACTGCCCGGTGTGACCGATGCCTCGGCGCAGGCCGTGGCTCTGGCAGCCGAGACGATCGGTTCGCCGATCACGGCAGTCGCCACCGGCACCCGCTATGAGGTGCATGGCGACGCCGGTGTCGGCCCTGGCCTCGCTGTCGACGAAGGCCGGCTCGATCGGCCCCATCGACCATCGTTCGATCACGGGGTTGGCCAGGAGCCGGCGGGCGAGAACCGCCATCGTGTTGTCGTCGGCGTCGCCATGCACCT
>DATAJN010000413.1:0-6092 GCA_036262105.1 Ilumatobacteraceae bacterium | reverse complement strand
TCCAAGTTCCCCAATCCGTATCTCTACGTCACCCGCCAGGAGATCTTCCTGATCGGTGCCGTGATCTCGATGATCGTGGTGATGTCGTTCGACTACGACTGGTGGCGGGAGCGAGCCAGGTTTCTCTACGGCGTCACAGTGATGCTCCTGGTGCTGGTGATCCTCGTCGGCGCCATCAGCGGCGGTGCCCGGTTGAGCTTCGATCTCGGCCCGCTGAAGGTGCAACCCGCCGAGTTCGCCAAGTTCACGGGATTGCTCGCCCTCGCCGCCTTCCTCGCCGAGGACCGCACCGACACCCTGAACTACGCCCGATTCGTCAAAGGACTGCTGCTGGTCGGTGTGCCGACCGCCTTGGTGATCGTCCAACCCGACCTGGGCACCGCCTCGGTGCTGATCGCCATGATGATGGGGGTGCTTCTGATCGCCGGGGCGAAGACGAAGTACATCCTGCTGATCACCGTGCTGTCGGCAGCCACAGTCGGCGCGGCCGTCCTCAGCGGTGTGGTCAACAGCTACCAGATCAACCGCATCACGGTGTTCTTCCATCAGGACTCCACCGATCCCAAGCTCCGCGATCTCGTGTTCCAGGGCCGCAACTCGCTTCGTGCGATCGCCACCGGAGGGATCAACGGCAAGGGCTGGCTACGCGGGCAGATCACCAACTCCAAAGACATCCCCGTGCAATGGGCAGATTTTCCGTTCTCGGCCATCGGTGAGCAGTTCGGCCTGATCGGCTGCGGCGTGGTCGTCGGCCTGTTCGCCATCTTGTTGCTGCGCATCTGGCGAATCGCTGGGCTGTCGCGCGACATGTTGGGCACCTACCTGTGCGCCGGCGCCTTCACGATGGTGCTGTGGCAGATGTTCCAGAACATCGCCATGAGCATCGGTCTGATGCCGATCACCGGCCTGCCGCTGCCCTTCATCTCCTACGGAGGGTCGAGCATCGTCACCTTCTTCGCCCTGATGGGCCTGGTCCAGAGCGTGCACATGCGCCGCTACCGCTGAGCAGCCACCCAGTCCTGGGGCCCACCGACTAACCGTCAGACAGGGTTTCGTCGGCTAGAGTGGCGGCCAACATGAGCTTTCTTTGGGCGCGGATCCGTTCGCACCTGGCTCGGGTACACAGGCTCGCCCGGCGGCTTGCCTGCACCGAAACCGACGACATCGGCCTACCTCACCAGGGGCGACAGATCCTCATCGACAATCTGACTGAACGTGGTCACGGCTTCGCCGAAGCCGCAGACGACGTCGCAACCCGGCCACGCCCGCGCGTGCGAATGGCCGCGCACTCCACCACGGACCAGCTCGATCGAGCCGATCCAGGTGACGCGCACACCAACTATTGGATCGAACGCGATGTCACCCGTACCGGAGAGCTCTCCGTCGGTCGTCGCGGCGCTGGCCCACGTGGCGGGCGCATGAGAAGGGATTGTCCGAATGACCGACGACCAACACGACCAACTGCCAACCGCAGTTGCACCCGCTCCCGCTCCGGGGCTGGCCGACGCTGCCGACGACTTCACGCCGTCGGGAGGCGAAGCAACCGCTGACGGAACCGAGTCGATCGGAGAACCGTCAGTGCGATCGGCCGCCAAGCGCCGGCGGGGTTCGCGCGGCGGCCGCAACCGCAAGAAGCCTGCAGGCGCGGCCGCAAATGGGTCTGCCGGCAACGGCGATGTCGGCGGCGCAGACGACTACGACGATGACGGCGAGGACGAGCTAGGCGATCCCGACGGCGTCGTCGACGCCGAGCGCGAGGATGGCGACGAGCCGGAGCTGCCCAAGCGATTGGTCGAGGGCCGCCCGTCTGCTGCCGCGGCCGAGCGAGCGCTCGTGCGCAAGCCGCAGATCGGCGACACCCGTCCGGCCCCCGCGGTCGTACCCGCGCCGGCACCAGCCAAACCCGCCCAGCAACGCAACGAACGTAACCGTGGCGAGCGAGCCAAGGGCGACAAGCCCAAGCAGGAGCGCCAGCCGGCGGTTGCTGCAGGCGACGGCGATGGTTCGGCGGTCTCCGATGCGGCGAAGAAGAAGCGGAAACGCGGAGTCAAAGGTCCCAAACCGGTCTCCTCCGAGCCGGCCGTCGATCTAGACGCCGACACCATCGAGCGTCGTCGGGGGCGTGAGCGCAATGGACGGCCGATCGGGCGCTACCTCATGGCAGTGCAGGTGCGGCCATCGTTGACCCAGGTCGCTGTGCTCGAAGGGCGCACGCTGATCGAGCACTACGTCAGCCGTCCGGCCGACGACGTCAGTCAGATCCACGGCAACATCTACCTGGGCAAGGTGCAGAACGTGCTGCCCGGCATGGAGGCAGCCTTCGTCGACATCGGTACGCCGAAAAACGCTGTGTTGTACCGCGGCGACGTGCAGTACGACCCGGAGGACATCGTCGAGAAGTCGGGCCAGCCGCGCATCGAGCAGATGCTGCGACCCAAGCAACTGGTGCTCTGCCAGGTCACCAAGAACCCGATCAGCGCCAAGGGCGCCCGGCTCACCCAGGAGGTGTCGCTGCCGGGCCGGTTCGTGGTGCTGATCCCCAACTCGAAGACGTACGGCATCTCCAAGCGGCTGCCCGACGACGTACGGAAGCGGCTGCGCAACATCCTCGACCGAGTCAAGCCGGCCCAGCACGGGCTGATCGTGCGCACCGCTGCCGAGAACGCCAATGAACACGAGCTTCGCGCCGACATGACTCGGCTGCTCGACCAGTGGAACGTCATCGAGGCGAAGGCCAAGCGGGCCAACAGCCCTACGCTGCTGTATCGCGAACCCGAACTGGCGGTCAGAGTCATCCGCGAAGAGTTCAATGCCGAGTACCGCGGCGTCGTCATCGACGATCAGCGACTTTTCGAAGACGTTCGCGACTACGTGGCCGCGTTCAACCCCGATCTGGCCGATCGCATCGAGTTCTACGACGCAACGGTCGAGGGCCTGCCCCTGTACGAACGCCAGCACATCCACGAACAGCTCCACAAGGCGCTCGACCGCAAGGTGTGGTTGCCCAGCGGTGGTTCGTTGATCATCGAGCACACCGAGGCGCTCACGGTCATCGACGTCAACACGGGTAAGAACGTCGGCACCTCGAACCTCGAGGAAACAGTGTTCCGCAACAACCTCGAAGCTGCCGACGAAGTCGCCAAACAGCTTCGCCTACGCGACATCGGTGGCATCGTCGTCATCGACTTCATCGACATGGAGATCAAAGACAACCGTCGCAAGGTGGTCGATGGCTTCCGGTCGGCGTTGGCCCGCGACAAGACCCGTACGCAGGTCTTCGACATCTCCGACCTCGGCCTCGTGGAGATGACTCGCAAGCGAATCGGCGAGGGTCTGCTGGTCAACTTCGCGGATCAGTGCCCCAACTGCGATGGCCGCGGGGTGATCATCGATCACGCCTTGCTGGAATGACTCGTTGTTGTAGCACGCCGGCCCGATAGGATCGCATGGCTATGTACGCAGTGATCGCATCCGGTGGAAAGCAAGCCCGAGTCGCAGAGGGCGAGCAGGTTCACGTCGAACTGCTCGACGCCGAACAGGGCAGCGAGGTCTCGCTCACCCCGGTCTTGCTGGTCGATGGCGACACCGTGCTGGCCACGCCGGCACAGCTGTCGGGTGCCTCGGTCACCGGCAAGGTCGTCGGTTGGGCCCAGGGCCCGAAGATCGACGGGTTCACCTACAAGCGGCGGACCAACCAACGGCGTCGCTTCGGTCATCGCCAGAAGTACCACGTCATCGAGATCACGTCGATCAAGAAGGGCTGAACGAGATGTCAAAGACCAAAGGCGGCGGTTCCACCCGCAACGGCCGCGACTCCAACGCACAGCGCCTCGGCGTGAAGGTCTTCGGCGGCAGCAAGATCCACGCCGGCACCATCATCGTTCGTCAGCGTGGCACCAAGTTCCACCCGGGCCGCAACGTCGGCATCGGTGGCGACGACACGTTGTTCGCGCTCACCGACGGCGCAGTGAAGTTCGGCTCTCGTCAAGGCCGCAAGGTCGTCGACGTCGAACCACTCGCCTGATCTCAGGCGGCGTTCTCGACCACTACCTTGCCGTCTTGAACGACGGTGCGCACGCGTTCCCGGAGTCCCGTGATGTCGAGCGCATCGCCGCTGACGATCACCAGGTCGGCGCGCTTGCCCTTTTCGATCACACCGCGGTCCTGCTCCACTCCGAGCAACTCGGCTGCGGTGCTCGTCGTGGCGATCAGCGCCTGTGCCGGCGTCATCCCGCAGGCGACCATCTGCTCCAACTCGCGTAGGTTCTGGCCGTGAGGAGTAACGCCTGAGTCGGTACCCATTGCAACTTTGACTCCGGCGGCGATCGCCATGCTGATGCTCTGGCGATGGACGTCGATCACCATCTTCGTCTTGTCGATCGCGTATTGCGGAACGGCGATGCCCCGGTCGGCCGCCTCGAGCACCCCCATCGGTGCGAGCAGCGTGGGCACCAAGTAGGTGCCGCGTTCCAACATCATCGAGATGGCCTCGTCGTCGAGATAGATGCCGTGCTCGATCGAGCGGATGCCTGCCCGCACGGCCGACTTGATCCCTTCCGTGGCCTGGGCATGGGCCATCACCCACTTGCCGGCTGCAGCCGCTTCGGCAACGAGCACGTCGAGTTCGGCATCGCGGAAATGGCCATGACGCGGATCGTCGCGAGGCGACAGCACGCCGCCGCTGGTGCAGACCTTGATGACGTCGGCTCCTGCGCGCAGAAGCTCGCGAACCTTCTTGCGCATCTCGTCGGGACCATCGACGATGTTGTGCGGCTTGCCCGGGTGCGCGCCGCCGATGATCCCCGGAAGGTGGGCTCCGCAAACCTGCCAGTCGTCGCCGTGACCGCCCGTCTGGCTGAGGATCGCGATCGAGATCTGCATGTGTGGCCCGGGGACGAGTCCCGACGACTGCGCCTGTTTCACACCGAGGTCGCTTCCGCCGGCTTCGCGGCACGTGGTGATGCCGGTTGCCAGAG
The DNA here is from genome assembly GCA_036262105.1 of Ilumatobacteraceae bacterium. GTDB lineage: Bacteria > Actinomycetota > Acidimicrobiia > Acidimicrobiales > Ilumatobacteraceae > JAENVT01. The sequence goes on along the minus strand of DATAJN010000413.1, from coordinate 1,116 downwards.
TTCGTTGCATCCGTTCTGCCGCAAGGTAGAAGTTCAACGAGAACGGTGTGCGAACCGACATCATCGGATCGAGGTTGCCGTCGGCCATGAAGTGCACGTGACTGTCGATGAAGCCCGGGTAGACCGCGTTGCCGGAGGCGTCGATCGCCTCGTCGCCGTCCAGTTCGGTACCGACGTCGACGATCCGGTCCCCCTCGACGGCGACGTCGGACACAGACGCTGTGCCGCCGATGCTGTCGAACACCTGGCCGCCGCGAATGACGATTCTGGTCATTCGCGCATGCTAGGCCGACCCGGCAGTTGCCCAGCTAGAGGTGCGTGTCGATGCCTTGCGGAAGTCGAGCCGTGTCCCAGCCGAGCAGGGCCACCGCTTGCCGGCAGGCGAATCGATCGGTCATCCCGCCCACGTAGGTCACTGCCTCGTGCAGCGCCTGCGTGCTACCGGCGTCGAAGTCACCGCCGTCGGGCAGTTGCTGCGGGTGCGCGGCATAGTGCTCGACCAGCGCCCGGAGCATCGAGATCACCGACCGTGCCTGATCCTGCGACGCCGGGCGCAGGTAGACGTTGTCGTAGTTGAACTTTCTGAACGCGGCCAACGCCTCCGCGGGCTCCGCGGACATCCCCACACGACCGGTCTCTCCGGCAGCTTGGATCATGGCCGTGATGAACGCACCCAGCTGTTGGCTGCGGCGCTCACCACACTGCCTGCGAACGATCTCCGGCAGCGCGGCAGGAGACACGATTCGGGCGTCGACCGCGTCTTCGAAGTCGTGACAGACGTAGGCGATGCGGTCGGCCCAGCTGACCACCTCACCCTCCGGCGTGAGTGGAGCGGGTCGCGACCACGAGTGATTGCGGATTCCGTCGAGTGTCTCAGCGCACAGGTTGAGCGGCTTCAACGTGACATCTGCACCCCATACCGCGTGGTCGTAGCCGCCTGGCACGTACGGCGTGAGGGCATCTTCGCTGGCGTGACCGCCTGGCCCGTGGCCGCAGTCGTGACCAACTGCGATTGCCTCCGTGAGCGCTGTGTTGAGCCCGAGGGCGCGGGCCACCGACGTCGCCACCTGGGCAACTTCCAGCGCGTGGGTGAGCCGGGTTCTCTGGTGATCGTCG
>DATAJN010000412.1:0-16707 GCA_036262105.1 Ilumatobacteraceae bacterium | reverse complement strand
CTGTACGAGTCGCTGTGGAACCTGGCGTTGTGCGGCGTTCTGCTGTGGATCGACCGGCGGTTCAAGCTTCGGCCGGGTCGGCTCATGGCGATCTATGTGGTCGGCTACGCGATTGGTCGGTTCTGGGTGGAGGGTCTGCGCATCGACTTCGCACACACCACCGGTGGGCTGCGCCTCAACCAATGGGTGGCCCTGGTGGTCGGCTTGTTGGCCGCCGCGTACCTCCTCATCGATTGGAACCGGCACCGAGGTTCTGGGTCGGAGCCAGCCTTAGCATCGACGGCTGTGTCCGAACGCATCTCCACAGCGACCGTTGCCAAAGTGGCCCGGCTGGCGCGACTCGACCTCACACCCGAGCAGATCGAACGAACCACGACCCAGCTCGGTGGAATGCTCGAGCACTTCGCCGACATCGACACGTTGCAACTCGACGACGTTGTTCCGATGACCCAGCCGTACCCGCTCGAGAACGTGTTTCGCGACGACGTGATCGTCGCCGGACTCGACCGCGACGAGGTGCTGGCCGCGGCCCCGGCCGTGGAAGATGGCCGCTTTCGTGTTCCGCCGATCATCGGGTTGGACGCCTGATGGTCGGTGCAATCGAGATCGCCGCGCAGGTGCGTTCTGGCACGGTGACAGCAACCGGCGTGTTGGAGCAGCACCTCGCCGCAATAGCGTCGCGCGAGCACGAGATCCACGCCTTCAACCTGGTGATGACCGACCAAGCTCTTGCCAGAGCGGAAGAGGTCGACGCGATCGTCGCAGCAGGCGGCGATCCAGGCCCGTTGGCAGGGGTGCCTATCGCCCTGAAAGACAACATGTGCACACGCGGTGTGCCGACCACGTGCTCGTCGAAGATCCTCGACGGGTGGAAACCTCCGTACGACGCGACGGTGGTTTGCAAGCTGAGAGCGGCCGGCGCGGTCGTCATCGGCAAGACCAACCTCGACGAGTTCGCCATGGGCTCGAGCACCGAGAACTCGGCGTTCGGCCCCACCCGCAATCCGCACGACACCTCGCGGGTGCCGGGCGGTAGCAGCGGCGGCAGCGCGGCCGCGGTGGCCGCCGGGTTCGCAGCACTCGGTCTGGGCAGCGACACCGGCGGTTCCGTCCGGCAACCTGCCGCGTTGTGCGGGGTCGTCGGCGTCAAACCGACGTACGGGTACGTCAGTCGATACGGCCTGATCGCCTTCGCCAGCAGCCTCGACCAGATCGGTCCGTTCGCCAACAGCGTCGCCGATGCTGCCCTCTTGCTCGACATCATCGGCGGCCACGATGCGCTCGACTCGACATCGATTCCCGTGTCCCATGCGTCGCTTCTCGATGTCGTGGGGGAGGGCGTCGAAGGCATGCGCGTCGGACGCATCACCGACCTTCCGGAAGGGGCCGACCCCGATGTCACCGAGCGCCTCGAGGTTGCGTTCGACGCGCTGCGTGCCGCCGGCGCCAAGATCGTCGACGTACAAGTCCCGGCGTTCACGTTCGGGCTGACGGCGTACTACCTGATCGGTCCCGCCGAGGCCAGCAGCAACCTGGCGCGATACGACGGTGTGCGCTACGGCCTGCGGGTCGACGCGCCCGACACCAACGCCATGTACGGCGTCACCCGGGCTGCGGGCTTCGGTGATGAGGTGAAGCGGCGCATCATGCTGGGCACCTATGCGCTGAGTGCCGGCTACTACGACGCCTACTACGGGAAGGCGTTGAAGGTGCGCCGATTGATCCACGACGAGTTCGACCGGGCATACCAGAGCGCCGACGTGTTGCTGACGCCTACGTCTCCGAGCGTTGCTTTCCCGTTCGGGGCGAAGGGCGACAACCCGCTGGCGATGTACCTGTGTGACGTGTACACGATCCCGGCGAATCTCACTGGGCACCCGGGCATGAACGTACCCTTCGGCACCGGTGCCGATGGTCTGCCGGTCGGGGTGCAGGTGCTTGCCGGCACGTTGCGTGAACCGGAGATGTTTCGGGCTGCGGCCGCACTGGAAAGGGCCTTGTCATGAGCGCGTCCGACGGCCTTCCCGGCGACTGGCAACTCGTCGTCGGTCTCGAGGTGCACGTTGAACTGGCCACGGTGACGAAACTGTTCTCGGCCAGTCCGAACAGGTTCGGCGACGAACCCAACACCAACATCGACCCGGTCACCCTCGGGTTGCCCGGCGCCTTGCCCGTGCTCAATCGGCAGGCCGTGGAGTTGGCGATGCGCATCGGCCTGGCGCTCAACTGCACCATCCAGCCGTGCGTGTTCCACCGCAAGAACTACTTCTATCCCGACATGCCCAAGGCGTATCAGATCAGCCAGTACGACCAACCGCTCAACATCGATGGCTTCCTCGCGCTGCCCGACGGCACCCGCATCGGCATCGAGCGCGCCCACATCGAAGAAGACACCGGCAAGAGCACGCACTTCGGCGGCTCGGGTGGCCGCATCCATGGCAGCGACTACTCGCTGATCGACTTCAACCGCGCCGGGGTTCCTCTGGTCGAGATCGTCAGCCGTCCCGACATCCGCACCGTCGAGCAGGCCCGGCAGTACGTCACCGAACTGCGCGGCATCCTCCTGGCGGTCGGTGCCTCCGACGCCAAGATGGAGGAAGGAAGCATGCGGGTCGATGCCAACGTCAGCGTGCACAAGCCCGATACGCCGCTGGGCACGCGCTGCGAGGTGAAGAACGTCAACAGCGTGCGCTCGTTGGGCCGGGCCATCGAGTACGAAGCCCGACGCCAGATCGATCTGCTGGAGGAGGGCGAGAAGGTCCGTCAGGAGACCCGTCACTGGGATGAAGGCGATGGCCGCACGCATACCCTGCGAAGCAAGGAAGACGCCGACGACTACCGGTACTTCCTCGAGCCCGATCTCGTGCCGCTTGCCCCGTCTGCGCAGTGGATCGCCGATGTGAGGGCTGCGTTGCCCATGTTGCCGGCAGCACGACGTGCCCGCCTGGCCGAGGCGACTGGCGTGGTCGCCGACAGCGAGGCGGCCATGGTCGTGGTCGACCGTGGCCAGGACGACTACGTGCTGGCAGTGGCTGCGGCCGGCGGCGATGTCGCCCGCGCCCTGGTGCACGTGAAAGAGGCTTTTGCCGATTCGCCATCGGTGCCCGCCGAGGATCTGGCCAAGCTGACGACCATGGAGGTCAGCGGCAAGCTCACGGCCACGCAGGCCAAAGCCGTCGTCGCCGAGTTGATCGCCGCCGGCGGCGGAGACGCGGCCTCGATCGCGGCTGCCAAGGGCTTCGAGGCGATGGACACCGGCGCCCTCGGCCCGATCGTCGACCGAGCGATCGTCGAGAACGCCGAGGCATGGTCGAAGTTCTGTGCCGGCGAAGGCAAGGCCGTCGGCGCCCTGGTCGGCGCTGTGATGAAGCTGAGCCAAGGCAAGGCGGATGGCAAAGCCACGACCGCCCTGCTCAACCAACGCCGCGATGAGCCGGGGCGCGAAGGCTAGAGCCGGCCGGCGACCACCAGGTCGATGGCTCGGCGGCACGTGCGGTTGAACGCGTCGACGGCCATGTGCAGATGTTCGTCAGGAGTGTCTTCTTCCTTCGTGTGACTGAGCCCATTCGTCGACGACGAGAAGATCATCACGGTTGGCACCTCGCGGGCCATCTCGCTGGCGTCGTGCAACGCGCCGCTCGGTAGCTCGATCCCGTGGCCCTCGACTTCACCAACGCTCTGCCGAGCGGCGCTGAGCAACGCCGGGTGAAACGGCATCGGCGGAATCCTGAAGATGTGCTCCCATTCCACCGTGCAACCCTCGGCTGCCGCAGCACTGTCGGCGGCCTCGCGTGCATCGGCGAACATCCGTTGCAGGGCGTCGGCCTCGATGTGGCGCATGTCCATGGTGATGCGAGTCTCGCCGGCGACAGCGGTGACGACCCCGGGCCAACACTGAGCGGAACCGACGGTCGTGACGCCGTTGTGTCGTCGGGCGATCTCGGCGATCTCGAGAGCGAACCGCGATGCCGCCCGGAAGGTGTCGCGGCGCATCTCCATCGGCATCGTGCCGGCGTGTGCGGCCTGACCGCGAAAGATCAAACGTTCGCGTTCGATCCCCTTCGTACCCGTCACGGTGCAGATGCCGCGACCCATCGACTCGAGGACCGGCCCCTGTTCGATGTGCACCTCGATGTAGGCCTTCACATCGGCCATCCGGGTTCTGGCACCGTCGAGGTTCTCGATGTCGACGCCGTGCGCAGCGAGCACCTCGGGCAGCTTGCTGCCTTCCTTGTCGGTCAGGCCGCGCAGCACATCGATGTCGAGTGTGCCGGCGCAGGCCGCCGAGCCGAACAGGCTCCGGCTGAACCTGGCGCCCTCCTCGTCGGCCCAGTCGACCAACGCGACCGTGACCGGTGGCGTGCCCTCGGCGGCGAGCGAGCGAAGCAGTTCCAGCCCGGCCATCACGCCCAACGCTCCATCGAGCCAACCGCCTTTCGGCACGCTGTCGAGATGGCTCCCGACCAGCAGTGTGTCGTCGCGCTCACCGCGCAGAACGGCCCACAGGTTTCCCGCCTCATCGACGTCGACCTCCACAGGAAGTGTGGTGAGCGATTCGCGCAGCATCGCCCGGGCCTCCAACCACTCCGGGGTCCACGCCAGTCTGCGGCTGCCCTCCGGGCCCCCGGTGCGGTCGGCTAGGGCGCGGAGGTCGGTGACGACTCGTTCGGGAAGGTAGGTGGCCATGTCGAGGAAATTACTGGCTCGCGTTCGACCCCGCAGGCCAGACTCGACCGATGCCCATCACGTTCCGAACTGCGACTGAAGCCGATTGGGCCGCGATCTGCCACGCCGACGGGCGAGCGTTCGGCTCCGCTTACACACCCGAACAGATCGAACGGGCACGCCCGATCCACGATTTCAGCCGCTTCGAGCTGGCCCTCGACGGCAAGGAGATCGTCGGCGTCGTCGGCGCCTACTCGTTGCGGGTCACCGTGCCGGGTGGCGGTCAGTTGCCGATGGGTGGTCTCACGTGGGTCTCGACCGCGGCGACCCATCGGCGCCAGGGCGTTCTCTCGCGTCTGATGGCGCGCTCGATAGAAGACATCGATCGTCGAGGCGAGCCGGTCGCGATGCTCGGTGCCAGCGAGGGCGGGATCTACGAACGGTACGGGTTCGGCGTGGCGACGCAGGTGCGCGTCACGTCCATCGATCGGCGTCTGGTGCAACTGCGGCCGGAGTTCCAACCGCGGCGCGGGACGGTGCGCTTCGTTCATGGTGACGCGGCGCTGCAGCACATGGCGGAAGTGTGGTCGCGGTTCCATCGCCTTCGGGCCGGCGAGGTCGATCGCAGCGATGCGTGGCACCGGTACTTGATGGAGATGCGCAGCGCCGAGCAAGGCGTGCTGAGCCCGGCGTTCTACCTCGCCCACCGCGACGGCTTCGCCGTCTACCGGATCGAGCAGCGATGGAACGAGGGCCAGCCGGCGCACCACATGCGCGTGATCGAGCTAGTGGCGACGAACAGCGACGCGCACGCCGCGCTGTGGCACACGCTGCTCGGCGTCGACCTGGTGGGGGAGATCACCTCTCGACTGGTGCCGATCGACGATCCTCTGCCGTTCCTTCTCACCGATCAGCGGGCGCTGCGCACCACGGCGTTGAACGACGGCGTCTGGGTGAACGTTCGAAATGTCGCGACGTGCATGTCGACGCGCCGCTACGGGATCGACGACCGATTGATCATCGAGGTCGACGGGGGACGCTGGGCCATCGACGGAGGGCCCGAGGGCGCGGCTTGCACTCGAGTGAGAAGCCGCCCGGATCTCGTGATGGATCAGGCCTCCTTGGGTGCGATGTTGTTGGGAGGCGTGCGGCCGTCGGCACTGGCCGCGGGTCGCCGGCTCGAAGCTCGTAACAACGATGTCCTACGACGCGGCGACGCCTTCTTCCTCACATCGCCGGTACCGCATTGTCAGACCTTGTACTAGGCGTCAGGTGGTGCCACACCCGGCGGTAGAAGACGATGTAGCCGCGGTATCGCAGGTTGGTGATCCTGCGAAGTTGTACGTCGGCGTCGCTGAGCCGCCACCACGAAGCGTTGGGGAAGACGTGGTGCGCCAGGTGGAAGTTCCCGTCGAGGGTCAACCATCGGTAGAAGGTGTTCGAGTGCACGGAGCCGGTCGACGTCACCATTGGATCGTTGCGCGGCGCGGAGTAGTGCTCGGGCAGCGCGAAGAACGTGTATGGGCCGCAGAGGAACAGGACCACTGGCACGACCCACCAGCAGACCAGATACCCGATGTGCCCCGTCAACACTGCGGCAGCGATTGCGCCCGTCCAGAACGCGAATGGCAGGAGACCCCACCGGCGCACATGCCGTTCGAGCGACGCTGCGCCCACGAACGCGGGCGGCCTGCCCAGCAGCGTTGAGATGGAACCGACGAGGAGTTGGGATGCAAAAGAGACGCCGCCGACCAGCACGCCGAGCACCAGCGTGGTCCGCGGCCCCAACCGGAATGGCCCGAATGAGTGCGGGCTGGTGAGCACTTCGTCGTAGAAACCCTCGGGATCGGTTGCCCCGTCGTCGCGACGGGTGAGCGCGTGGTGGCTGAGGTGGAAGCAGCGGTACGTCGGCCCATGGAAACCCTCGAGCGCGCCGGCGATGCAGCCGATGAGATCGTTCGGCCAGCGGCGGACGTAGAGGCTTCTGTGGACGGCCTCGTGGTGGACCGCGTCGATCCGCATCATGCAGATCGCCAGGCCTACCCAGGTGATCACCCATCCCCACCAACGATCGATCGTCTGACCGACGACCACCAGCGAGATGTACAGCAGAGCGGTCTCGACGAGCATCGCAGTCGCCCGTGGGGCATTGCGATCGGCGAGACGCACGCGCGCACCCCATTGTCGGATCTCGGCCGGTACGGCGAACAGCGGCAACGTGCTGTCGGTGGCGACGGTCTCTGCCAGTTCTAGCGGCATGTTCTTCCAGACTGTCCAGAACGACACAAAGGCAAGCCCCTGTGTCGTCCGCCGCGCCGCCGCACATACTACCGGTAATGTCGGCCGAGCATGGCGTCGGCGTCACTCGCTCCATTCCGATCGCGCAACTTCACCTCGATGTGGATCGGGGCACTTCTGTCCAACATCGGCACGTGGATGGAGGCGGTTGGGCTGAGCTACTACGTGGCGCACACCACTGGAAAGCCGTCGTGGTCGGCACTGGTGGGTGCTGCCGGGTTCCTGCCCAACGGCGTGCTCGGCCCGATCGGTTCGGCGATGGCAGATCGGTGGAGCCGTCGGCGGATCCTGGCCATCGGCAGCGCGTTGTCGGCGATCGTCGCTGCAGTCCTGGCCGTGTGGGTCGGTGGTGGCTCGGCGACGCCGCTCGGCATCGCCGCCCTCAGCTTCCTGGCCGGTTGCATCGGCGCGTTCACCTTTCCCTCGTTCCAGTCCACCTTGCCCGATCTCGTACCGCGTGAAACTCTCGTGGCCGCCGTCGGGTTGTCGAACGCGCAGTGGAACCTCGGCAGGATCATCGGGCCGTCGCTGGCAGCGGTGGCGATCGCGATCGGTGGCATCGGCATGGCGTTGTGGTGCAACGCCTTCAGCTTCTTCGCCGTGATCATCGCCGTGATGTTGGTGAAGGTGCCGAGACGTGCGAGCGACCGGCGACCGGTGTTCAGTGCGCTCGCCGACGGCCTGCGCTTCGCCCGCTCGCATCCGGCAATGCGACGAATGCTGGCGGTCATGCTTCTGACGATCGGGATCGCCTCGCCATTCATCGCCTTTGTGTCCCAGATGGCGACAACGGTTCTCCACGGCGATGCCACGACCACCTCGGTACTGGTCACCGCCCAAGGAGTGGGAGCCGTCGCGGCTGCGTTCACGTTGGGTTCCATCACCAAACGGTTCGGTATCAGCACCGTGATGTTCGCCGCTGTCAGCGCGTTGTGCCCGGCATTGATCGCGTACGCGGTAGCGCCGCGGTTGTGGATCTCGGCGACGACGCTGATGTTGGTCGGGCTGTGTTACGGCTATGCCTTCACTTCCTTCGCCAGCACCACGCAGCAATCTGCGCCCGACGCGATGCGCGGCCGAGTCCTGGCAGTCAACTTCTTGGTGCTCGGGGTGATGTTCCCGGTCGGTGCCCTGATCCAGGGTCAGATCGCCGACGCGGTCGGCCTGCGCTGGACCACAGCAGGCTCCGGCTTCCTGCTGGCCGCGGGGTTGACGGCAATGGTTCCGTGGCAACGTCGTGCGGCCACCCTGGTCGCCTCTTGAGCGGTCAGCGGCCTTTCCAGATCGGTGATCGACGTTCGCCGAACGCCGCTTGGCCTTCTTGTGCATCTTCGGAATCGATTGCTCGCCGATAGCTGGAGAGAGACTTCAACGAGGCCATCGCCTCGTCGGCCGACAGGTGCACGGTTCGTCGTTCGATGTCGAGCAACGCAGCAATGCTCAGTGGCGCCGAGAGCGCGATTGCGTCAGCACGGTCGTGGGCGGCCTGTAGCAACTCGGCGGCCGGCACCACGGCGGCGATCAAACCCCATCGATGCCCCTCCGCAGCGTCCATCCGCCGGCCGGTGAGCAACAGGTCGCGGGCGACGTGCGGCGGCAGCAGCCGCGGCAGTTTGACCGCGCCTGCGTCCGGAAGGATCCCGATCGCCGGTTCCGGCAACCAGAACTGTGCATGGTCGGCAGCAATGATCAGATCAGCGGCCATGGCGATCTCGAACCCGCCACCCACGGCCATGCCGTTGACGGCGGCGATCACCGGCGTGGCGCGCATGGGTAGTTCGGGGAAACCACCGAACCCGCCGACGCCGTAGTCGCTGTCGAACTCCTCGTCGGCCGTCAGGTCCCATCCGGCCGAGAAGAACTTGAGGCCCGCACCCGTGAGAATGATCGCCCGCACCGCCGGGTCGGCGTCGAGGCCGGCGAAGGCGTCGCCCAACGCCTTGCTGGTGGCCGCGTCGATTGCGTTGGCCTTCGGGCGATCGATCGTGACGACAGCGCTGCGCTCGCCGACCTCTACATGAAATCCGGTCACTTGGCCTCCTCCAGCCACAGGGCATCGACCACGACGACGCCGGTCCGGCCGACCAGTACGGGGTTGAGCTCGACCTCTCCGATGTCGGTGCCGACGAGCGCGGCGGTGAGCGTCACGACCAGCGCGACGAGTGCGTCGATGTCGGCGGCCGGTTGACCACGAAAACCGGTCAGCAGTGGATAGCAGCGCAGCCGCGACAGCGCACGATGCACCTGTTCGGCGGTCACCGGCGCGAGCAGATGTGTGACATCGCTCCACACCTCGGTCATCACTCCGCCGTACCCGATCGAGACCAGCCAGCCGATCGGAGGATCACGACGAACCGCGACCAGCATTTCGGCAACCACGTCGGTGACCGTCGCTTCGACCAGGTACTTGTCGGATGGAGGCATCGCCGCGAGCGCCTCTGCCAGGGCATCGCTGTCGACAAGGCCAACCTTGACCGCGCCGGCTTCGCTCTTGTGTGCCTGACCGAGCGATTTCAAGGTGACGGGATAGCCGATCTCATCGGCCGCCGACGTCGCGTCATCGCGACGAACGACCCGGCCGGCAGGCACGGCGATGCCCAGCCCGGCGAGCCGGCTCTTCGCTTCCGCCTCGTCGATCAAGTGGGTCTCGCCCGGATCTGAAACCGCGGCATGCGCGCTGTCGCAGCGATCACCGACGCATGCTGCAGCCTGCAGGGCCGCAAGACCCTCGGTGAGGCCCAGTAGGGGAGTCAATCCGCGCTCGAAGATGTGATCGCGCAAGTCCTCGTTGAGGCACTCGGCCATTGTCGCCACGATCACGGCGCGGCGACCAGTGGCCTCGACCGCGTCAGCCAGCGCATCGGCAGAGACGATCCACGATGACGGGTCGTTGTCGGGGCTGGGTGGCGCGTCGAGCACGAGCATCGTGATGTCTTGCGGCCCGTCCATCACAGCCGTGAAGCACTTCGACGTGGCCGCCCGGTCGCCCCACATGAACGTGTGGTAGTCGAATGGATTGCTGACCGTGACGAGTTCGGTCAGTGTCGACTCGACTCGCTGCCGATGCTCGGTCGTGAAGGGATCGAAGCGCAGGTCGCTGTGTTCGGTGCGGTCCGCGACGAGCGATGCCTCGCCACCCGAACAGCTCATCGACACGACGTGCGGGCCGCTCAGCCGCCCACCGTTGTCGAGCAGTTTCAGCGTCTCCAACATCTCCGCCGGCGTGGTGACCGTGGCCACGCCATATCGCTCGAACAATGCGTCGTACGCCGTCGCCCGCCCCGACATCGACCCCGTGTGCGACGTCGCTATCGCCGAACCGGTGTCCGAGCGACCGGTGTGAAGCGCGACGATGGGCACTCCCTGGGCATGGGCTCGGGTGGCGACGGTGGCGAAGTGCTGCGGGTCGCGTACCGCTTCGAGGAACAGGCCGATGGCCGTGATCCGCGGATCGGCGAGCAAGGCCTCGACGCAGTCCTCGGTACCGATGCTGGCCTGGTTGCCGACGGAGATGATCGTTCCGAGTCGCAACCCGCGCTGTTGGAACGTGAGGTTGACGGCGACGTTGCCGCTCTGCGAGACGATTGCCACGCCGCGATCGAACGCACCCATGCCGTGCTCGTCCGGCCACAGCGCGACGCGGTCGAAGGTGTTGACGAACCCGTAGCAGTTGGGTCCGAGGAAGGGGAGATCGCCGGCCGCGTCGAGCAGGTCGCGCTGCAGATCGGCCTCACCCGATTCGGCGAACCCGGAGCCGTAACAGACCACACCGCCGACGTCCATTGCCCGCAGTTGCGCCATCGCCGCGACCGTGGCATGACGATTGACTCCGAGGAAGACGGCGTCGGGAACCGCCGGGAGATCGTCGAGAGTCGCCACGCAAGCGACGCCGGCCAGCTCGGCGCGCTTCGGGTTCACCGGCCAGATCGGCCCGGGAAAGCCGAGCTTCAAGCACTGGCTCACGACCCGTTCAGCGGGGGCGCCACCGACGACGGCGATCGAGCGCGGCGCAAGCAGACGATGCAGATCCGCCACGAGTCAGGCTCCGAAGGGGCGAAGCATCGCCCGCGAGATGATGTGCCGCTGGATCTCCGATGTGCCGTCCCAGATGCGATCGACGCGCGTGTCGCGCCACATCCGCTCCAACGGAAGTTCGTCCATCAGCCCCATGCCGCCGAGGATCTGGATGGCCTCGTCGGTGACGAACTGGCACATCTCACTGGAGAACACCTTGGCGATCGCCATGTCGGAATCGGTGGCGGTTCCCTGGCTGTCCTTCCATGCGGCCCGCAGTGTGAGCAGTTCGGCAGCGTCGAGGCGCGTCTGCATGTCGGCCAGCTTGAACGACACACCCTGGAACTTGCCGATCTGTTGACCGAACTGAACGCGGGTAGCGGCCCACTCCGTGGCGACGTCGAGCGCGCGGCGCGCCCTGCCGACACACACCGCAGCGACTTGCAGCCGAGTCGAACCGAGCCACTCGTTGGCCGCGTCGAAACCGCGGTGCTCCTCGCCGAGAACCTTGGAGACCGGCACCCGGCAGTCGTCGAAGTTGATGATCATGTTGTGATAGCCGCGATTGGAAACGCAGTGGTAGCCATCGATGACATCGCAGCCAGGTGTGTCGAAGTCGACGAGAAACCCGGTGATCAGCTTCTTCGGTCCACGGCTGGTCGTTTCCTCGCCGCTCGCCGCGAACAGGATCACGTAGTCGGCCAGATCGGCGTGGCTGATGAAGTGCTTGGTGCCGTTGATGACGTAGTCGTCACCGTCGCGCACGGCGCTGCACTTCATCCCGCGAACGTCGCTGCCGGCGTCGGGCTCGCTCATCGCCATGCAGTCGACGCGTTCACCCGTGATCGTCGGGACGAGATACTCGTCGATCTGGTCGCCGGTGCAGGCCCGCAAGATGTTCGACGGCCGGGCAACGATGTAGTGCAGGGCGTACGAGGTGGCTCCGAACTCGCGGTCGACCAGCGTGACAGCAAAGGTGTCGAGGCCACCTCCGCCCAGTTCGGCCGGCATGTTGGCTGCGTACAAGCCGGCATCGATGGAGCGCTTCTTGATCTGTTCGATCAGTTCCGGCGGCACCTCGCCAAGCTTTTCGACCTGATCCTCGTACGGGAACAGCTCGCGCTGGGTGAACGAACGAACGGTGTCGACGATCATCTGGTGCTCGTCGGATAGTGCGAAATCCAAGGTCTACTCCGTCTTCAGTGAGAAGTGCCCGGCGCGTGCAGCCGGGGGAAGGGTCGAATGAGCCGCGGCGATCGCCTCGAGGGCGTCGCGGACTTCGGGAAGGATCGCCACGGAACGACCGGCGTTCACGTCGACGTGCACCAGCATCTGCTCGGTGGTGGCGAGCAACGAATCGTCGTCGCCGCGGAACATCTCGTGGTAGATGAGCAGGCGCTTGCGGTCGAGCCCGAGCACGCGTGTGGTGATGCGCAGCGTCGCTCGTTCCGCTGCCTCGCGCAGGTAGGCGATGTGCGTTTCGACCGTGTAGAAGCTGTGCCCCGCGGCGCGATACGCATCGTCGTCGCCGATGTACGCGAACAGCGCATCGCTCGCCCAACCGAACGCAGTGAGGTACGCCGCTTCGGTCATGTGGTGGTTGTAGTCGACCCATGTAGCAAGGACCTCGCCGCGATAGAAGTCGAGCGGCGCGGGCACGGGGTCGCCTGGTTGCCAGCACTGGGGAAGGTGGATCAGGCGACCGTCGTCGTCGACAAGCGCGCCCGGCAATCCCATAAGCTAAACATACATTCAGGCACAGATCCTCTCGGCCGCTGCAGCGCCGCTGGCGAGCGATGCTGCGCAAGGTCATCCGCTACGGCCAACAGGCCGGGGAGTTCCTGGCCGGCGATGCCGACGAGACGATGTTCGTGCTCGCTGCACTGCTCGACGGCATGGCGCCGCTACTGGCGATGAAGGCACGGGGTGCCACGCAGCAGCGTCGAGCGCACATGGCTTGCCGAGGCAGGTCGGCTGCTCGGGCCCGGTTTCGATTCCGGTCCTCTTCGACGCTCGCGCTGAGCTCAGCCAAAATCCTTGAGGAGCCTGGTGGTCTCCGGGTCGAGGAAGCCGGCGACCGTGGCGTCGGTCTCCAGCCGTAGCGCCTCGGCCAAGTCGGTGGAGGCCGTTCGGTTGAGCACCTGCCTCATCGCGCCGGCGGCGAGTGAGGGGAGCTGGGCGAGCTGAGAGGCCACATCGTGGGCCGCCGCATTGAGGTCTTCGTCGGGCACCACTCGCCAGGCGACTCCCAGTTCGTGCAACGTCGCGGCGTCGTAGCGCTCGCCCAGCAACAGCATCTCGCGGGCCTTGAGCAGCCCGACCATTGCGGGCAGGAGCGACGTGACGGCGCCAGTCACGAACAGGTTGAGGGAGACCTCGGGGAAGAAGGCTTTGGCGCTCGCTGCCCAGATCGGGAAGTCGCAGTTGATCGCCCACTCGAAGCCGCCGCCGACCGCCCATCCGTTGATGGCCCCGACGACCGGCTTGGGTCCGAAGATGATCGCTTCGGTCGCCCGCTGAATGGCCACGACCAGATCCCGAGCCTCTGCCTCGCCTGATGGATGCACGTGCTCACGGCGGTCGTCACCCGCGCAGAACGCTCGGCCTGCGCCCGTGAAGATGATGGCCTTCGTGGCCAGGTCCCCGTGGGCCGCGTCGAAGGCAACGGCAACGTCGTCGATCAAGGCGCGATTCATGGCGTTCAACCGCTCGGGCCGGTTGAGCGTGATGGTGCGCACACCCGATTCGTCGAGCTCGCTGAGCACCGTCTCGTACTCGAAGTTGCCGTTCATCACCCGCAACCTAGTAAGACCGGACGTGATGGACGTGCCGACGATCGATCGACTCCTCGACCTTCGCGCCGACGACAGCGGCGGCAAGATCTTTCTGCGCTTCTCATCCGGCGAGCTCACGTTCGGAGAAGCTCGACGTCGGTCGACCGGTCTCGCTCACGGCCTTGCCGATCTCGGAGTTCAACGTGGTCAGCTCGTGCCCGTCCTGATGTCGAACGGACCCGGCTTTGCCGTCACCTGGCTGGCGTTGTCGACGCTGGGGGCCGTGTCGACGTTGCTGAACACGGCGTTCCGCGGGCCGTCGCTGGTGCATGCGCTGAACCTCAGCGGTGCCGACACGGTTGTCGCCGAGGCCGGCCTGGTTCAGCACCTCACCGACGTCATCGACGAGCTCGTCCACCTTCGATGCCTCGTCGTGGTGGGTGACGTGGAGACGGTGCCGGAGATGGCCGGAGTCAAGGTCCTCGATCACGCCAGTCTCTGCACCGACAGCAGCGCGCCGATCGCGTCGGTCCACCCTGTCACCGACCCGGCCATGGTGCTGTTCACGTCGGGCACGACCGGGCCATCGAAGGGGTGCGTGCTGTCGCATCGGTACGCAGTTCGTCAGGCCGAGCTGATGATCGACAACTTGGAGCTGCGCGCCGACGACGTGTTGTACTGCCCGTTTCCGATGTTCCACATCGATGCCACCGTCATGACCGTCGTCCCGGCGATGTTGCTCGGTACCACCGCTGCGATCGGCGATCGATTCTCGGCCTCCGGGTTCTGGGACGAGGTTCGACGGGCGGGGGCAACGGTGTTCGACTTCATGGGCGCCACGCTGACGATGCTGTACAAGCGGCCGTCGCTCGCCGCCGACCGCGACAATCCGGCCAGGCTGGGATGGGGTGTGCCCGTGCCAGAGTTCGCGGCCGACTTCGAGCATCGCTTCGGCGTGAAGTTGGTCGAGCTCTACGGATCGACCGACGCCGGTGTTCCGATGTACCACCCGGTCGACGAGCCGCGACGGCAAGGCTCGTGCGGACGGCCGATCGCCCAGTACGACGTGCGCCTCTTCGACGAGCAAGGTGGCGAGGTACCAGTCGACACTGTCGGCGAGATCGTCGTTCGCCCCAACGAACCGTCACTGATGTCGGACGGCTACTACGGAATGCCGGCCGCCACGCTCGAGTCGCGGCGCGACCTCTGGTTCCACACCGGAGACATGGCCCGCCGTGACGCTGAGGGGTACTTCTACTTCGTCGGCCGGCGAACCGACAGCATTCGCCGGCGCGGCGAGAACATCTCGGCGTTCGAGGTCGAAGAAGTGGTCAAGCTTCATCCTGGCGTGCTCGACGCCGCAGCGTTCGGGGTGCCGAGCGACCTGACGGAAGAGGATGTGATGGTGGCCGTCGTGCCCCGTGCAGGCCACGCCGTTGCTCCACCTGAATTGATCGAGTTCTGTGTGTCGCGAATGGGGAGCCACATGGTGCCTCGGTACATCGATCTCGTCGAGTCGTTGCCGAGGACTCCGACCGAGAAGGTCGAGAAGGCACGCCTCCGCGAGCACGGAGTGACGGCCACGACGTGGGATCGCGCCGCCGGCTGAGGTGGCGCTGGCGGCGAAATGGGCGCCGGCGGACCGAATCGCCTCCAGCGGTCAGGTGCGTGGCTGACCGATGCCCCGCCCCGCCTGCGCCGGTCGCGGCAGCAGGTCGTGGTGGACCGCGATCTCGGCAAGTTTGGCTTGGAGCTCGGCGGAGGCAGGTGACGACCTGCCGGCTCGGGCGTCGACGTGCAGCATCATGTGCTCGGCGGTCGCCACCACCGAGTCGTCGTCGGCGCGATGCACCGTGGTGAAGATGTGGAAGCGCTTGGGGTCGTGCGACATCAGCTGAGCGGTGACGTAGAGAAGGTCGCCGGCGTGGCTCTGGGCGATGAAGTTGAGGTGGCTCTCGACGGTGTAGTACGAACCGCCCGATTTCAGGTATGCCTCGTCGACACCGATGAGGCGCATGAACTTGTCACCGGCCTCGCTGGTGATCTGCATGTAGCGGCTGTCGTTGGTGTGTCCGTTGTAGTCGACCCACTCGTTGGGCACCGAACGTTCGTAGATTCGAATCGGGGCTGTCACGTCGATGTCGGCGGGCACACGGTGGCCCCGATCGAACAACGCCTGCTCGAAGTCGCCGAGCGTCTTGCCGGCGGCGAACCCGCGGTTGCGCAAGCCGTGCATGACCTCGACCAGGCAGTCGTCGCGCAGCGCTTCCAGCTCGCGTATCGACATGCCCGCAGCCTGCAGATCGACCTGATCGTCGCTCTGCTCGCAGATCCTGTCGAGCAATTCGTCGGTCAGTTCCGGCACGTCCATCAGCTTCGTCCACGGCCACTTCAGCGCCGGCCCGAACTGGGCCATGAAGTGGCGCATCCCGGCCTCGCCACCGGCGATTCGGTAGATCATGAAGGTGCCCATGAAGCTCCACCGCAGCCCGGGCCCGAATCGCATCGCATCGTCGATCTCGGCAGCCGTCGCCACACCGTCGTTCACCAACCACAGCGCCTCGCGCCACAGCGCCTCCATCAACCGGTCGGCGACAAAGCCGTCGATCTCCTTCGACAGCATCAGCGGGTGCATGCCGATGCTGTGATACACCCCGGCGGCGTGTTGCTTGGTGGCTTCCGAAGTGGCCGCGCCCCCGCAGACCTCGACCAGCGGCATGAGGTACACCGGGTTGAACGGATGACCGACGACCAGTCGTTGGGGGTCGACCATGTCGCGCTGCATCTCGGTTGGGAGCAGACCCGATGTCGACGATCCGAACACCACGCCGGGGTCGGCGACTCGGCTGGCGGCGGCGAACAACTGCTGCTTCAGCTCCAGCCGCTCCGGGGCGCTCTCCTGCACGAAGTACGCCCCGACCACAGCCTCTTCGACCGTCGTGACGATTCGCAGCGA
>DATAJN010000411.1:0-6641 GCA_036262105.1 Ilumatobacteraceae bacterium | reverse complement strand
CTTCCGGACCTTGCAGGCGCAGACCGGATCACCCCGCGCCAGCTGCTCCAGCACACCAGCGGGCTCAACGAATACCTCAACGACCCGGCGGTGCTAAACGACGCACAACGCCAATGGACACCAGCTGAGCTCATCGCAGTTGCCGAATCGCGGGGCCGCGTCGGAGAGCCGGGTGGCGCCCATCACTACGCCAACACCAACTACATCGTGCTCGGCGAGATCATCGAGCAAGTGACCGGAAACTCGGTCGCCGACGAAGTGCGCACCAGGATCACCGAGCCGCTCCGCCTCAGCCACACGAGTTTCATCAACGGCGACGAAGCACCGGGCTACACGGTCGTCGACGGCACGTTCGTCGTTCCCTCGCCATGGGATCCGTCACTCGGTGGCGCCGCCGGGGACATGCAATCCACCGACCACGATCTGCTGCTGTTTACCAAGGCTCTGATGGACGGAACACTGCTGTCGCCCAAGTCCCAGGCGGCGATGCGGGCATTCGTCCCCGGTGAGGACTACTCCGCCTTCGGCATCGCCCACGGCTACGGGCTCGGACTGGAGGAGTACTCCAACGACGCCCTCACCGTCATCGGGCACATGGGCAGCGGACACGCCCAATCGGCCTTCATCGGCTACGACACTAACCGGAGCACGGCGGTGGTCGTAACGATGAACGTCGAGACCCCGGGACCTCAAGCCCTCATGGCCATCGAAGCGCTCACCGCAGTCGGGCAAGCCGGCTGAGCCGAGATAGAGAGACCACCCCTGGCGCTGCGACCGGCGAATCCCAAGCCACGCGCGGGCGATCATCGATGTCGACAACGACAACGTCTGCCACAACGTGGCGGCGATCGCTCGGTGGCGGTGGTGCGGAGTGAAACTAGTCGCCGGGTGATAGCGCGCCGGGCTCCGCAATAGGGCCGCTGATCTGATAGTGAACTTCGGTGGCGCCGTTCTCGCGTCAGTTGCACACACACCTACGCCGTCGGCGTGTTGACCCTCGAGGCGACCTCGAGGCGACCCTCGAGGCGACGTTGGGTTGCAGAGGGTTGCAATGGGACGCGACAAGACCTGGCCAGAAACTGTCTCTGACCAGGTCTTCCTTAGTGGCGGGGGCAGGATTTGAACCTGCGACCTTCGGGTTATGAGGGCGCTGGTCATCGTGTGCGCCCGTCGGCGCCAAACGGCGTACGTCCTGCTCAGCGAGCGATTCGACTGGCGGCGGGTCGGCACTCGTAGGTACTCGTCGGTGGGTGTGGGTGAGATTCGCGTTGACAATCCGCTGACAGGGCCATATCACCGATACCCACGAGAGCAGACACGCGCAACGAGCGACTCTGGTGACGAGCAGCGGCTCAGGCACTCGCACGCCGAGGACTCACACGTCGGGAAACTTCCGTCGCAGCGTGACCACGTCGTCGAAGATCGCGTCCTCGGTCGCCAACGGGAACCCACCGGCGACAGCGACAGCCGCAACCCAACGATCGGCCTCGTGATCCTTCGCTCCGAGGCCGTGCCCGGTCCGCACGCACCACGCCCGCAGGTCGACGTAGGCATCAGTGACCTCGTCCAGCGGCGGCACCACTCCGGCACGCGCCACCAACCGATCGAGCACACCACGGCGGCGTGCGCCCCAGCCGGCCACCTCGGCACCAAAGCGCATCTCGGCGACCACCACGAACGGCAGCACCCATATGGCGGCCTCCAGTACTGGCGCCCACCGAATCTGGCGCTGGGACCGGCGAACGCCGAGCCACGCGCTGGCGATCATCGTGTCGACAACGACCGGCTCAGCCACAGCGTGTGTCAGACGTCTTCGAGAATGGCGAAGAACTCGTCTTCCTCGGCGGCGGTCAAGTCATCGATCGCGAACCGTCCAAGATCACCCATCGGCTGACACCGCTCGACGATCTCAGCGATCGTCAACGGCGATGCGTGCCCGAGGTCTTCGGTGTTGCCGTTCGACACGATGTACCTCCTGAGCAGTTGACTCCTCAAAGCGTACCCGTGGTCATACATCGGCGGTGGCGCCAGCTACGCGTTCAGCCGAGCAGACAACGGTGCTCCTGTGAGACCTGTCGACTGCAGCGGCCGACCGGCGAGCGCCTTGGGTCATTCCTCGCGATGCCCACAACGAGGATCATCGACGGCGCGAGGTGCCCTGCGAGAATGAGACATGCGACGAGGGCGGCCGTGAACGACGAACCTCCCCTTCTCGCTGAACTCGAGGCGCTACGCGCGGAGAATGCTCGGCTCCGTGGCCTCCTCAGATTGGATGCCCGCCACGACGATGGTCACCGTCACGCGTGGTCGCCAACATTGTTCACCCAAGTGCCGGCACCTCCAATGCTGGACTCGACTGCATCGCCTGAGGAAGAGTTGGCGTTGATGCGGTCGCTGTTTGGCGCCCGAACTGATGTGTTTGCGCTTCGTTGGGAGAACGTGTCGAGTGGCAGGGCCGGATGGTCGCCCGCCGTGCGCGGTGGATGGGCGAACAAACGGGCACGGAAGGACTACCTGCCGTTGACCGACGACGTCATCGCTCGCCACCTCCGTGGCGAAGCGACGGTCGGGATCTACCCACTGATGCGCGGCGATACGTGCACGCTGCTCGCGTGTGACTTCGACGGCGGGACGTGGGTTCTCGACGCGCTCGCTTACCTCGATGCCTGCCACCGCGCAGAAGTACCCGCCGCGTTGGAGCGCTCGCGATCTGGCGACGGAGCGCATGTCTGGGTGTTCTTCGACGGTCCAGTCACTGCGGCCACCGCTCGATTATTGGGGACTTCGTTGCTACGCGAGGCGATGACAGCCCGAGCCGAGTTGGATCTGGCGAGCTATGACCGGTTCTTCCCGTCGCAGGACTTCATGCCGAGGGGATCGTTCGGCAACCTCATCGCCCTTCCCTTGCATGGTGAGCGCCTCAAGCACGGAGCGACGGCGTTCTTGGATCCGACAACGATGGAGCCCTGGCCAGATCAGTGGGCCTTCTTGTCCTCGATCGCACGACTCGCATCTGACGCAGCGGTTGTACTCGCCGAGTCGCTGCGGCCGGTTGACGCCGGACCGAAGCTGACTCTTGCCGATTTGGCCCGAGCCGGTGGGCCTCCGCCTCGGCCGATCATCCGGGCACAGCTCGGCGCAGTGCTGTCGATCGAGCGGTCGGGACTACCCCCAGCGCTCGTAGCCGCGCTGAAACATCTGGCCTCGATCCACAACCCAGAGTTCTACGAGAAACAGAGATTGCGTTTCTCGACGTGGGATACGCCGCGGTTCATCCGCTGCTACACCGAAGACCTCGAATGGCTCCACCTCCCGCGTGGTCTCGTCGAACAAGTCTCCGATCTCATCGCCAGTCTCGCCAGCCGGCTCGACGTGAAAGACACCCGGCCGGAACACTCGGCCGTCGGTATCAAGTTCGTCGGTGAGCTTCGGCCGCAGCAAACAGACGCTGTCGCCTCGGTCGTACCGCACGATCGAGGCGTCATCGTTGCCCCGCCCGGGTCCGGCAAGACGGTGATGGCCTGTGCGGTCATCGCCCATCACGACCGTCCGACACTCGTGCTTGTCGATCGCAAGCCTCTCCTGGAGCAGTGGCGAGACCGCCTCCAGGAACACCTCGGCCTCCAACTGGGTCAGGTCGGGACGATCGGAGGCGGCAAGGACGTGCCGACCGGCGTCGTCGACGTTGCGATGATCCAAAGCGTCGCCCGCCGCGAACGGCCCGCTGAACTGTTTCACCGATACGGCCTCGTCGTCATCGACGAGTGCCACCACATCCCCGCTGTCTCGTTCGAGACATGCGTCCGCGACGCCGACTCACGGCGCTGGCTGGGCCTGACCGCAACCCCGTACCGTCGCGACGGGCTGGAAGGCATCATCGCCCTCCAATGCGGCCCGACCCGCGACGAGATCACTCCGAAGAACACCAACGAGGCAGTGCTCGTGCGACGCGAACTGATCATCCACGAAACCCGCGCCGAGGTGACCGAGGAAGAAGCAAGCTCAATCCAAGCAGTGTTCGGCGCGATCGTCGAGGACGGCCAGCGCACGGAACAGATATGCGACGACATTCACAAAGCGGTCACTGCGGGCCGAATTTGCCTCGTGTTGACCCAGCGCACCGACCACATCGACGCCATCGTTGACCGCCTCGCCCAACTCGGCGACGACCCACTCGTGCTGCGAGGAGGACTCGGCACAAAGGCCAGGGCTGCGGTGGCAAGTGCCATAGCGTCCCGCGATGAGGCGGCTGGAATCGTGCTCGTGGCGACGGGGTCCTACCTGGGCGAAGGATTCGACTGGCCGGAACTCGACACCCTGTTCCTTGCCTTCCCGCTCGCATTCAAAGGACGAGTCGTCCAGTACGTCGGTCGCCTTCTACGAACCCACGCAGGCAAACACCACGTCGAACTCCACGACTACATCGACGTCCGCATCCCAGTGCTCGACCGGATGCACGCCAAACGGCTGCCCGCCTACGCCACTCTCGGGTTCGACATCCCCAAAAAGCGTCAGGGCACCTCGACGCCCCGTGTCCGCGCGCCCGTCGTCAAGAATGCTGTCGATGCCAGCTGACGACGAAACCATCGACGACGGTGAGACCCAATTAGTTTGTCCGCTCGACCTCGTACTCCCGAGCGGCCCTGCGCTTTCGCTCGCCAATGCCTACCGACGATGGCCCGGCATCAGCTGAAGCGCGGCGGCGAAATCAGCCAAGACGATCGAACCAGTCAGGCGCAATTGCCAACAGAACAGCCTGGTCCACCTGTACTCCCGCCGCGCTCAACGCCAAAGGCGCCGCGACCATCGGGTTCTCGACCCGAAGCCGCTTTGGGGGCCGTTGGCGACCGGTTGCGCTCGTCCGCTCCCGTAGGTGCTTGACGGATCCCATCCAGGTTGACCCCGACCCGCCCAGATAAGCCGACGACCGACAGCGCTGCACGCCGACCGACGACAGCAGTCGAGCGCCGACCACCGCCTACGCAATCGGTGTCGCAATCGGAGTGTTGACAAACGGAGTGTTGACAAACGGAGTGTTGACAGCGCAGCGGCGTGTTGACAATGGCGTGTTGACAAGACGTTGACACGCGGCAAGCGGAGAGGCCCTCTCCGCCGAGCAGAAATGGCCTCTGACCTGCTGTTACTTGGTGGTGGGGACAGGATTTGAACCTGCGACCTTCGGGTTATGAGCGAGACGGCCGGATTGTCCGCCATTGACCGCTACTTCCGTTCAGTGGCCTTGAGCAGGCACAACAGTCATCGCGTTAGAACCGTGACTGACCGTTGTTGACCGTCGTGACGGGGCATTTGGGTAGCACTTTGGTTGCAGGACTGCGTCCCGAGTTCGGCGCCTCATCGGGCACCGTTAGAGGTCCGGCGTTGGGTGGGGCGGGCCGCGGTCGACGTGGCGGTGCTCGACCTCGCGGACGCAAGTGTCCGCGAGTTTCTGGACGTCACCGTTGATGACTTGATCGGCGATGACTACACGTTCACACGAGCGATTGCCGAGGCCGTCGAGCAGAGCCGGGCAGCGCCCAGCGACCACCCACCGGCCGGCATAGCTCAACGGAGCACACCGACCAGGCGGCGCCGGCGACGATCAGAACAATCAGCCCAGCTTGCTCAGGAAGCCGGCAGCTCCGATCAGCGCACGCCAGGACGCTGTTCGAGAAGCCAAGCCAGCACACCGGTCACAGTGTCGGCCGGAGACCCGTCCGGGTTGCGTTCCGGCAGTTCCGGATACGCCCCGTTGTAGTTAATCACCGTGATCGCATCGCCCGGCTTCCACAACCCACGCTCTGCGAGAGCGTTGTACGTCCGCTGGATCTTGGCGAGCCATCCGGAGCTACCGATGCCGGACCCGGTGTAATACCCGGTGAACCAGACGAACGACTGGCCACGAGCATGGGTCTCGGCGATCACGTTGAAGAACTGCTGGTCGATCCCCGGCCACAGACAGTCGTCCATCTCGCATTCGATCACGACGCCGCCCGCGTTGCGGTAAGCGATATCGCCGGGCGAACCGGGAGTGATCCTGGGCCACGCCGGGTTCGGGTCGCCGACATCGATCAGGTTCGTTGCCTGATGGATCGCGTACACCGTGCCGAACCCTTCGCTCTGAGCCTTGGTGATCGCCGCGAAGATCCCGCCGACAGCGTTCCAGCAGTCCGGGTTCTCGCCGGCGTAGAGGCCGACCGCCACACGGTTGTAGCGGATGTCGGGCGCCTCCCGTTCGACTTCATTGTAGTAGCCGTCGTTCGTATTGGTCGGGCATGAGGTGCGCCCGTTGGCGATCGGGTACTCGGTGATCAGCTTGCGACCGGAGACCTTGCGGGTTAGATCGATCGTGTTCTTGACCTGGGTCGCATAACCCGGGGCCGACGTCGACCATTCTCCCCAGAACCCGTCGAGGTTCGACCTGACGTACTGCCACTGAGCGTCGGTGTTGCCGAGCAGTCCTTCGCTGCCGTGGAAGTTGAGGTACACGTCTGGACGCCAGTCACGGGTGTCGACGGTGCGCCTCGGCGAGCCATCGGGGTTCGCGTTCGTGAAGCTCCCGGATGCGATCGTGCCGAGATGGTCTGCGACCAGATCGACCTGGGATTGCACCGAGTTGATGTAGCAGACCTTCCCGTCGGCGC
>DATAJN010000410.1:0-6832 GCA_036262105.1 Ilumatobacteraceae bacterium | reverse complement strand
GAGGCCGACGGCATGGTCGACCGCGTCTTCCACCCGCGTACGGCCGCCACCCAGGGCAACCACCGCCAGCCCGACGGCGCGGGTGTTCACCGCTCGCACGTGGCCATCGCTGGTCGGTTCGACCCGCAGACTGAACGGAGCTGCCCGGAGATGCGCTTCGGGGCGCTGCACCAAGTCGGGTGGGCCATCGAGAGCCGTCACCATGTCTTGGAACCTCTCGGCCGCCGCTCCCGTGCTTCGCGCCGCCGTCAAACGGGTCATGGCCGCGTCGATGTCGGAATAGAGACCGCCGATCACCAACATCTCGGCTCCGAGGGCGAGCACGACCTCGGTCAGCCTGGGCTCGTCACTCGCGCCGGTGAGCCAGTCGATTGCCTCGCGCACCTCCAGCGCGTTGCCAGCGGTGCGCCCGAGCACCTGGTTCATGTCGGTGAGGAGCGCACTCGTCACCAGTCCGGCACTGCGAGCCACGGAAACGATGCTGTGGGCCAGCTCCTCGGCCCTGGTGAGGTCGGTCATGAAGGCACCGTTGCCGAAGGTGACGTCCATCACCAGTGCGTCGAGGCCACCGGCAAGCTTCTTGGAAAGGATCGATGCCGTGATCAACGGGATCGACTCCACCGTCGCGGTCACGTCGCGGATGGCGTACAGGCGCCCGTCGGCAGGTGCCAGGTTCGATGTCTGACCGATGATGGCACAGCCAACTTCGGCAACGACCTTGTGGAACAGATCGTTGTCGGGGCGGGCCTGATAGCCGGGGATGCTCTCCAACTTGTCGAGCGTTCCGCCGGTGTGCCCGAGACCTCGGCCGGAGATCATCGGAACGTGGGCGCCGCACGCGGCGACCAGTGGTGCGAGCATCAGGCTGACCTTGTCGCCCACACCTCCGGTCGAGTGCTTGTCGACGACCGGCCCATGGAGCTGGGCGCGATCCCAGTGCATGCTGGCGCCCGATTGCGACATCGCCCTGGTCAGTGCAACCCGTTCGGCGATGTCCATTCCGTTGAAGAAGATTGCCATGGCGAGTGCAGCCGCCTGACCGTCGCCGACGCTGCCGTCGGTGAGACCGGCCACGAACTGCTCGATCTCCGTGTCGCTCAACCGTGATCCATCGCGTTTGGCGCGGATGATCTCCTGCGGTAGGAAGATCTGCGAAGCGATGCTCATCAGTAGTCCGACGACATCTGTGCTTCATGGGAGCTACCCAGCACAGCGACGATGTCGTTCAGCAGGCCACTCGCGCCGAAACGGAAGTTGCTCGGTACTGCGTGGTCGGGCTGCAGGTAGCTGTCGGCGAGATCGAGATAGGCCGCGGCCTCGGCGACGGTCTTCACTCCGCCGGCTACCTTCAGACCGAGCGGCCTGTCGCCGCGGGCAGCGACGATCACCTCGAGCAAGGCCTGCGCCGACGCGGGCGTCGCCGCCGGCTCGAGCTTGCCGGTCGACGTCTTCAGGAAGTCGGCGCCATTGTCGACCGCGATCTGGGCCGCCTCTTTGATCGTCGATGCTTCGTGGAGAACTCCTGTCTCCAAGATCACCTTCAGAAGGGCCGTGCGCTGGTGGCAGATCTCACCCACCTGCCGAACGAGCCCTGCACCGGCCTGGCGGTCGCCAGCCAGGAACGCCCGGAAGGGAAACACGACATCGATCTCGTCCGCGCCGTCTGCCAACGCCTGCTCGACCTCGTTGACGACTTCGCCTGCCGATGTCGTGCCCAGTGGAAAGTTGGCCACCGCGGCAACCGCGATTCCGGTGCCGTGTACGCGGGCACGTGCTTGGCCGACGAATCGTGGATAGATGCAGACGGCGGCCGGATGGATGTCGATGCCTGGTGCAGGCAGCAGCGCACGATCGCACAGCGCGTCGATTCGTTCCGGCGTGTCGTCGAGGTTCAAGCTGGTGAGGTCGAGGCACGCAAGAGCCCGTGCAGCCTGCTGGTGCCGACGTGTCGAGGTCAACTCGCTCATTGCAGAATCCTGACGCATTTGCGTCACGCGCGACAGGGCCAAAGTTCCTGCCGAGGAACTTCCAAGTGCTCTGTCATGCCGGGTCTTGCGTCGTCGACACTTCGAAAATGACCACCAGTCGAATCCCACACGACCTGAGCGAGTACGACCGGCAACTGATCGATCACCTCGAGGAGCATGTCGCCGCGGAGCAAGAGGTCATCGATCTCTACGACGCGCTCGCCCATGATGACCATCCGTACGTGTCGTTCATCGCCGAGTTGATCGGCGAGGACGAGGCTCGGCACCACCGACTGTTCACCGAGTGGATCGAGACGATCAAGGCCCTTGCCGAGCTGCGCGATGCGCCCGACGGCATCCCGCACGTCGACTTCCACCCGGTCGATCCGGAGACCATCCATCTGGTCGACAAGTTGTTGAAGATCGAGGAGGCCGATCTGGCCGCAGCCAGGAAGCTTCGTCACCAGATTCGCACTGTACGCACGGCGACGCTGTGGAGCATGTTGGTGGAGCTGGTCATCGCCGACACGAAGAAGCACATCAAAGTGCTGAAGTTCCTTCGCGATCGTCTGGCCGAGCGCGGCGTGGTCGGTGCCGGGGCCTCCGCCTGATCAGTCGCTGCGCACGACGGTCACCGGCACAGTGGCGCGACTGACCAACGACAGAGCCGTGGAGCCGATGTCGGAACCGGTGCCGCCCGCGCCTCGGTGCCCGACGACGATGTGACGCGAACCGGTTCGCTCGGCGACGCGCATCAGGGTCTCGATCGGAGAGCCTGGTTCGACCAGTGAGGTCACACCGGCCTGGATCTCCTTGCCCGACAGGGTGTGGGTGATGAGCTCGACAACATCGACGCGGGGTACGTAAGCGCCTTCCTCGAGGAGGCCTTCAGCGTGCACGGCGAGGAGTTGGGCGCCCGTGTGCGCGGCGAGCCGGGCGGCCCAATGCAGTGCAGCAATCGATTCCGGTGACGTGTCGACACCGACCACGATGGTTTCGCTCATCGCAGCCTCCGTACCGACAGCTCGGGATGCGACACGTACGGCATGACGCGAATTCGCAAGTCGACCACGTTCAGGCCGCTGGGTGTGGCGATGATCGGGTTGAGATCGATCTCCAGGATCTCCGGTATGGCGTCGGCGAGCTGGCCGAGGCGAACGAGCAGAGCCTCGATCGGCGCGTGGTCGATCTTCGGGACGCCTCGGTAGCCGTCGAGCAGTGGCGAGATCCGCAGACCCCGAACCATCTGTCCAGGATCCGCGGTGGTCAGCGGGGCCGGCCGCACGATGCGGTCTCGGAGGAGCTCAGCCGCCGTGCCGCCGGCCCCGAAGATCACCAGCGGTCCAAAGGCTGGATCGGTGGTGACACCTGCGAGCAACTCGAGACCGCCTGAGGCCATGCTCTGAACGACATACCCCTCCAGCTGTTCACCGAGCTTCTCGCGCATCGCCGAGCCTGCCTGCAACACTGCCTGCTCGTCGGCGAGGTTGAGCCTGACCGCGCCGAGATCGGTCTTGTGCACGATTGCGCTGCCGGCGCCCTTCAACACCACGGGGAAACCGAGGCGCTTGGCCGCAGCGACTGCTTCGTCGAGCGTGACCACGACTGCTGTTTCGAC
This sequence comes from Ilumatobacteraceae bacterium, assembly GCA_036262105.1. GTDB lineage: Bacteria > Actinomycetota > Acidimicrobiia > Acidimicrobiales > Ilumatobacteraceae > JAENVT01. The sequence goes on along the minus strand of DATAJN010000410.1, from coordinate 3,247 downwards.
GAGCGGCAGTGAGGCTGCCTTCGCCAGGGCGACCGCCGAGGCCATGTCGAGCCAGCCTCCGTCCGGGGCGATGCGAAGGAAGTCGGTGACGACCGTGCGGGCTTGTGGCTCGTCGATCAATCGGTCGGGAACCATGGTGTCAACGGTTCGCAACCAATCGGATCGGCTGGCCATGTGAGCGAGAGAACGCACGGCCGACTCGGGAAAGCGATAGGTCGGCACGGTCAGTCCGCCGAGTTGCACCGTCGCGTTGCCGGCCAGCACGGTTGCCAACATGGTCTTCTCGGGGTGCGTAGCAGCCGCTCTGGCGATTGCGTCGAGCATCGAACGATCGCGATCGGGAAGTGGTGGTACGTAGAGCGCCAGCACGGCGTCGATGTCGGGGTCGTCGAGCACGGCGCACAGCGCCTGCTCCAACGCCTCCGGCGATCCCGCGGCGACGATGTCGACCGGGTTGCCGGTCGCTGCAGCGGCCGGCAGGAAGCTCGCCAGCCGTGCCCGCGTTTCTGCGCACAGCTCGGGGACCAGCAGACCGTTGGCGGTTGCGGCGTCGGCTGCCAGGATGGCGGGCCCGCCGGCATTGCCGACGATGGCCACCCTGCGGCCTCGAGGTGCCGGCTGGCTGGCGAAAGCCTGCGTGGTGTCGAACAGCTCTTCCAGCGTGTCCACTCGGGTCACTCCGGCACGCCACAGCACGAGTTCGGCGACATCGTCGGATGTGGCCAGTGCCGCGGAGTGCGACGACGCGCCGCGCGCCCCGGCAGGGCTGCGACCGGACTTCACGGCAATGATCGGCTTCTGCTTGGCGACCCGCGACGCAATTCGGACGAACCGGCGCGGGTTGCCGAACGACTCGAGGTACAACGCGATGACCGACGTCGAGTCGTCAGCCTCCCAGTACCGCAACAAGTCGTTACCGGAGATGTCGGCCTTGTTGCCGACCGACACGAAACTGGAGATGCCGATGCCTCTCCTGGCGCTCTCGTCGATCAACGAGATGCCGAGGGCACCCGATTGGGTCATGAACGCCACGTTGCCAGGAATGGGCTCGACCGGAGCGAAGATCGCGTTCATGCGCACGGCGGCGTTGGTGTTGGCGACCCCCATGCAGTTCGGACCGACCATGCGCATCCCATAGCCTCTGGCAGCCTTGGTCAACGAGGCCTCGATGGCCCGGCCGTCGGGGCCGAGCTCGGCGAACCCGGCGCTGATGATCACCAGACCGCCGACGTGCGCGGCTCCGCACTCGTCGATCACGCCGGCGACGGCCGAGGCGGGGACGGAGACGATTGCGAGGTCAGGGGGCACCGGGATGTCGCCGATCGTCGCGTAGGCGTGGATCCCACCGACCGAACCTGCCTTCGGGTTGACAGGGAACACCGAGCCGGTGAAGCCGCCGCGCACCAGGTTGTGGACCAGTTCGAAGCCGATCGTTCCAGGGGTGCGGCTGGCGCCGATGACGGCGATCGACGTCGGGTTGAGGATTCGTCGGATCGAGGCCACGACCGCGGCTCGCTCGCGATCCTCGATGTGTTGATCGAGCTCTGCTGAGGGGCCCAGCGGGAAGCTGACGTCGATGACGCCACCGTCGAAATGGCTGGTGACGTTGAAGCCGGCGTGCCGGAACACGTCCATCATCGCCCGATTGTCGGGCAGTGTCTCCGCCTCGAAACGTTCGATGCCGTTGCTTCTCGCCACGGCAGCCAGGTGTTCCAGCATCAGGGTGGCCAGACCACGGCCCTGCTGGTGGTCTTCGACGACGAAGGCGCACTCGGCGGCCTTGTTGTCCTTGAGCCTGTCGTAACGGGCGACTGCGACGACGAGCCCGTCCAACTGGGCGACGAGTGCGAATCGGTCTCGGTAGTCGACCTCGACGAGTCGATGCAACTGCGCTTCGGGCAGCTTCGGAAGGGGCGAGAAGAATCGGAAGTAGATCGACTCCGGTGAGAGCCGGCCGTGCAGGGCGCGGATCAGCTCGATGTCGTCGGCGCGGATCGGGCGTAGGTGCGCCGTGCCGCCGTCCATCAGGACAACATCGGATTCCCACTGGCTCGGATAGGCGGCCGCGGGCTGGAGTTCGGATTCAATGGTCACAGGTTGTTTGCTTCCTCTCGAGTGTCCAATTCGGTGATCACGGCGATGACTCGGCCAATGGCCTCGCCCCATTCTCGGGCTCGTTCGATTTCGCCGAATGCCAGCGGCCCCGTTGCGCCCCGCACCCGGAAGCTCTCGGACTCGCTGAAGATGGAGAAGCCGGCAGCACGCAGACCACGCTCGATTGCTCCTACCGCGGAACCGGTGAACAGCTTCGGCCTGTCGAGCCTCGTATCGAAGGCTGCGCCCCGGCAACTGTCCTGCACTTTCAGCTCTCGCAACCACTCGCGGACGCCGGTGGCGACGCCCACTTCTTTGATTCCGCGCTCGGCCCGCTTGGCGGCCTCGGCCGCCGCGGATTCGCGCGTGCGACGGCGACTCAGGCTCCACGCGTGGGTCGGCGCGCCGACAGCCACGAACTGCACGTCAGTGACGCCGAGGAACTCGGCGTCACTGACCGGAACCACGCGCACCTCCATCGAGAGTGCAAGGCCCTCGCCGATCGCCTGGGCGATGTGTCTGGTGTTCCCGTACATCGATTCGTAGACGACGAGCGCTTTCATGGCGTGTCTCCTTCTGCCCGGCGTCCACCGTAAATTGCCGCGCTTCTGGTTCAACAGAGTCGCCGGGCCGAAGGCCATGGGACCTACGTCCCGACGGCTTGCTCCGCGGGTCGGGAGTTTGGTCCGGTGAACGGCGCGGCGACGTCAGGACTTCAGCCAGGGATAGCGAGCGGTGTCTTTGCCGGCGTAGTCGGGATCGAGGTAGATGAACACCCGCTGGATCCGCCAGTCGCGGATCTCGAAGACGTCGCACCAGCGTCCGGCGCCCGATTCCGGCACGCCGGCGCGCCATGGGCCGTCTTGATGCTCGCCATGGCTGGTGCCCTCGGCGACGATCGTGTCGCTGCCGGAGAAGACCCAATTGAAGTGAGAGAAGTGATGAGTGATTCCCTTCAGCGTCGCGCCGACGTCGCCGAACAACTTGCCGATCTCCTCCTTGCCATTGGCTAGGCCCCACTTCGGGAAGTAGACCTGGGCATCGTCGGCAAACAGCGACAGGATCGTGTCGCCGGTCGACGTGACGCCTCCGTTGTCAAAGGCTTTCAGGTACTCGATCGCAACTGACTTGCGTTGCTCGTCGGTCATCGTCT